>JBBEBV010000029.1:0-8398 GCA_040882165.1 Bacteroidota bacterium | reverse complement strand
CGGACCAACAGGGCGAGGGAACCCCGGAGGGGTTCAACAACAAAAGCTCAGACTCAGCGGCTCGCCCAAGTACTTTCTGGACGGCCTCATGATGTTTTCATTCGTTTGCGACGAACACCAACCTGTCCCCACGCGGGCTCGCGGCTATCCTGGTAATTCCCCGGATCCCCGCCATGCGAAAATCCGCCACCTCCCGCCATGAACTCTCCGAACCCGGTTTCCAGGCCAGGAGTCTCGATCCCTGGGCTATGAGCAACGTCCCGTCCGGAGTCCATGCATGGAATTCGCTTCCGTACGGAGCGCGGATGAGGGGTGTAACAATCCTGGTCTTCACGTCAACCCGGCTGATCCACACTTCGCTTTCCGATACACGGTCGATGAAGCTTATGGCGTTTGTCCGCGGAATTGACTGAATGGAACGCCCGATATCCTTCCAGACTCTCACGGCCTTGCCCGGGACGGTTGTGGCGATGTGCAACTCCGGCGGGTTGCCGAGGATGAAGAGTCCCACGGTGTTGGCGTTTCCCCAGGCATAGTAGCCCACCGGTTTTAAATCTTTGAAGAGAAGTTTCGGGTTTGACCCGTTGAGGTTGAACTGCCAGAGACGTTGCACAGAGTCCATCTCTACACGCACGACGGAAAACGTCTTTCCACCCGGCATCACGACCGGCGAGTATTCGCTTTCCGTTGTCTCTGTAACCTGACGCGTCCTCCCGCCCTGAATATCGTACCGAAAAATATCCGCCCGCCCGTCCTCCTTGATCACTGTGTACAAGATCGCCTGTCCATGCGGGAAAAACGACGGCTGATTATCGTATCCCGGCCGGTTGGTAATGTTCCCCGGTTGACCGACGGTGATCGTCCCCCTGGTTCTTGAAAGCGAAACAAGATAGATGTCGGTGCCGGGTATCTGGGCCTGGAGGGGGAGCGCGGCAGGGAGAAATGAGATAGCGATTCCCAGGAGAGGAGTAAAAGATTTCCAGTGTGCTTTCATGGGGATACCTTTATCGGAAATAATCCACCGTCACGCGGTTTCGGTAAACGTGTTGCGGAGTTTTACAGGAGCAACCTTTTTGCGCCGCATGCGCAGGTTGAGCATCTCCACAAAAACGGAGAAGGCCATTGCAAAGTAGATGTACCCTTTTGAAATGTGCTGGTCAAACCCTTCTGCGATCAGCACGACACCGATCAGGAGCAGGAACGCCAGCGCCAACATCTTGACGGTTGGGTGGTGGAGAACAAAGTCGCTGATGGGTCCGACAAAGACGAGCATGAACCCGACGGCGATAACCACGGCAGCAACCATCACCCCGATATTGTTCGTCATGCCAACAGCCGTAATGACGGAATCGAGCGAAAAAACAACGTCCAGGAGCAAGATCTGGACAATGACGCTGATGAACGAAGAGGCGCTCCGTCCGGTTCCTCCCTCCTCCTCACCTTCCAACTTGTTATGAATCTCGTGTGTACTCTTTGCGAGGAGAAACAATCCCCCTATGATCAGGATCAGATCCCGGCCGGAGATTTCTTCCTCCAGGACGACAAACAGCGGTTCCGTCAGGCGCATAATCCATGTGATGGAGAAGAGCAGGCCAATGCGCATGAACATCGCGAGGAACAATCCCACCGATCGGGCTTTCTTCTGCTGACGCTCCGGCAATCTGCCGGAGAGGATCGAGATGAAGATAATGTTGTCGATGCCGAGGACGATTTCAAGAACCGTCAGGGTGAGAAGTGCGATCCAGATCTGTGGGTCGGTAATCCATTCCATAGTTGTCCATGAGATTGTGGTGTGAAGGGGATGAGGCGGCGCGTTGGAAACACTTTGCTACCGGCAGGGTCCGGGCCAGACTGCCACAGCTATTTGGCGGGTTTCATCCAGAGCTACTGCCGTATAGAAATGGTGGTGGTTGTCCTCTGTTCTGAAAATAAACGGTTTCCCGGCGTGGAGCGCGTCGTACGATCCCGGTTCGCCGATACGGAGAACGGGATTGTGTTCATACACGCGCCATCCCAGTGGAAACTCCCTTTCGGTTGTCGACGCCAGCCCGTCGGCGGAATTCTTCTTGTCCCAACTATACCACGCCATATACCATGTGTCACCAACTTTGTACACGCTCGGGTCGCCGGCGCGGCCTGATGCATCCCATGCTCCCGGGCGTCCGCTCCCGACGAGGAGGGGGGAGTTGACATCGTCCACGGTCCATCGGAACAAGTCCTTCGAAGTCGCATACCCGATAAATTCTTCCACGAGCCCCTTCACGACGCCGGACGCGTTAAAGAAGAGGTAGTACGTCCCCTGTTCCTTCACCACATTGGGATGCCAGATGGCGTCGCGTCTCCAGCCCTCTCCCGCCGGAGCTATGATGGGGTTTCCTTCGTACCGTTCCCAATGAATGAGATCGGAGGAGGTTGCGAGGTTCATGGTTTTCTTTCCCCCCTCATATCCTTTTGCAGTGACGCCGAAATAGAACAGGTAATACGTTCCGTTTTCATACCAGAGGAAAGGCCCCGTGGCGCCATCGGAATCGGGCGCGCCGGGAATGCCGCTGCCGCCGAGGATCGGACTCCGAGGGTCCTTCTCCCAGGTGTGGAGGTCGTCACTCCAGGCAAGTCCGATTCGCGGCTGCGTGACATACTTGTATCCCCGTTTGGTGGTATCGTTGCTGCCGTAGCCTGTATAGACCATCCCGTACCTTTTCCGGTCGACGTCGTACCATACCACCGGCGATTCCACCATACCGTCATCCCACTCGCCGGGGCGGCCGACCGGCAGGACGATGCCGCATTTTATCAATTGTGAACCCGGGAGCGGCGTCCCCTTCATCGTTTGCTCCGGGGACGGGGTAGAGCATGAAAGCCCGAGAAATATTGGAAAAGCGAAGAGGGCAATGCGCACATCCATAGGTTTCCTGGATCAGGTTGGAGTATTGTTCTTCTGTGGCCTTTCCCGTTCAACGGTCGGGACAAACGGTGCAGGACGCCGGATCAAAGGGAGCCCGAGTATCGTTCGTGCGCGGTTCAGCGCATCATCGATGTTAGAGAGTGCATTTTCCTCCCCCAGCCGGTCGAGCAATCCCGATTGTTGCATGGCCACCAGGGGCTGTGCGTGGACTCCGGAGAGGAGGAGTATTGTTTCCTCGCGCTTCGAGGATTCGACCAGGTCCTCGAGCGCCTTGAGGCCGGAGGCGTCGATGGCATAGACGTTCCGCATACGGATAATCAGGATCGCCGGTCTCTTTTCGATTCCCCGAATTGCCTCCTTGAATTGGTCGATCGATCCAAAGAAGAACGAGCCGAAGATCTCGAACACTTCCACCCCATCGGGAACCTCGCGGCTGGTGATGGACAGGGGGTCGTGTTCCAGGGAATCCTCTTCGTCCTTCAGATCCTTGGTGATCATCTTGACCTCGGTGACGTTGGACATGCGGCGCAGGAACATGAATGCCGCGAGCACGACCCCGACCTGGATCGCAACGGTGAGGTCGATCAGGACGGTCAAGAAAAAAGTGGTGAAGAGAACGGCGACATCGCTCTTGGGGCTCTTGAGGAGACGTTTGAAGGCGTGCATTTCGCTCATCGTATAGGCAACAAAGATCAACACCGCGGCCAGTGTTGCCATGGGGATGTGCGATGCCCACTGGGCAAAGAAGAGCATGATCAGCAGGATCACGATGGCGTGGATCATGGCGGCGACCGGTGTGCGCCCCCCGTTCTTGATGTTGGTTGCCGTTCGCGCGATTGCGCCGGTTGCCGGAATGCCGCCGAAGAGGGGGGAGAGGATATTCCCTATTCCCTGGCCGACCAATTCCATATTGGAACGGTGGCGCGTTCCGGTCATTCCGTCCGCGACGACGGCCGCAAGCAACGATTCAACGGCCGCCAGTAAGGCGATCGTCACTCCCGGCCCGAACATCTCGGTGACAAGCTTCCATGAAAGAGTGGGAATGTGCGGGGTGGGGAAGTGGTTCGCAACGCCTCCAAAGCGGCTTCCGATAGTTTCGACAGGGAGCCCGGCGATTTGTACCGCTGCCGTCACGCCGATGACGGCGATGAGCGTGCCGGGGACCCTACCCGTCACTCTGGGCCAGAGAGTGATGATGAGCAGCGAGACCGACCCGACAGCAAGGGCGTACGGATTAAACGTGGTACCATGTTCACCGAACGCGATCCATTTTTCAACAAACTCCGCCGGCACCTGTTCCAACCGGAGCCCTAAAAAGTCCTTTACCTGCGACGAAAAGATGATCAGTGCGATGCCGGTAGTGAACCCTATAATAACCGGGTATGGGATGAATTTGAGCAACACCCCCATCCGGGCGAGTCCCATTCCTACCAGCAGGAACCCTGCGATGATCGTCGCCACAGCAAGTCCTTCGTAACCATATTTCTGCACAACCCCGTACACGATGACGATGAAGGCACCGGTCGGACCGCTGACCTGTGTGCGGCTCCCGCCCAAGGCGGCAATGACAAAACCGGCAACAACGGCAGTGTACAATCCCTGTTCCGGCTTTACGCCGGAGGCGATGGCAAAAGCAATGGCGAGCGGAAGCGACACAATGCCGACGATGACCCCGGCAATGAGGTCAGAAAGGAATTGCTTCCCCGTGTACCCTTCCCGGAGAACGGTGAAAAGCTTTGGTTCAAGTCTTGTGTGCATGGAGGTGGAGGTTGAAAGGTCCGGCTGGAATTGAAACGTTGAGAATGTAAGAACAAACCCCGCGGCAAGCAAGGGGTCTGGAGGGAGGGTTAAAAAGAATTAAATCCGTGCTCTCACCACCCGCGACAGTGTCGCTCGGGGAGTGTTATTTCAAAACGATGAGCTTACGCGTTTCGACAAAACGGTCATGGGGATTGGCGGGGTTGGCGGCCTCCATGCGGCAATAGTACGCGCCGCTCGGAACGTCGGTCGGCGTCCATATTTTTGAATACGTGCCGGGCCTCAGTTGCTGATCGAAAAGTGTCTCCACGAGCTTTCCCTGCAGATTGTAGACCAGGAGGCGCACCCTCGATTCACGGGGAACGGTGAACCGGATGGTGGTCGCCGGGTTGAACGGGTTTGGATAGTTTTGCTCGAGCTGATATGACAAGGGGACCAACTCCGGGTCTTCGCCTGCCGAAGTGGTAACGACGGAAAATGCCCGGGTGGCGGAACGGTACTCCCTTCCATCTTTGAATGCCGAAAGCCTCACATTGATAGTATTCGGGGAAGGGACTGTGTAGTAGACGAGGAGGTCCTGCGGTCCTTGGTTTGCAGGAATCGTTGTGAAAGGAAGGTTGTCGATGAAAACGACGGTGGAGTCATACGCCGACCGGAGCGATATCGTCACCGGAAAAGCGCTTCCCTGTGACTGCGAGGACTTGTTCAATCTCGGTGGCCGTGCGGTGGCGGGCGGCGGGGCTGAAGCCAGCTCGGGAATCCGGACAGACCAGACGCCGCGTCCGTGAGTTGCCGCAATGACCTGGTCATCGGTGATACGAAGTTGCCAGAGAGAAACCGCAGGCAATCCGTTGTTCGCGTACGCCCAATGTGCGCCGTTATCGAGCGAAATGAATAAACCGATCTCTGTCCCCGCCCAGATCTCATTCGGAGCGTGGGGCATCACGAGGAGAGTGTATGTCGCGACATTCGGAAAACCGTTCGAGCTGGTGCTTCCCGCTCCGAATCCCGAGATATCCGTCCACGTTTGCCCCAGATCCGTTGTTCGAAGAATCCTGGGTTTGTTCGAGAAAGAAAAAAGGGCGAACGCGGTTTGTGGCTCGGTCGGATGTGTCGCCAGTCCGCTCAACCGGCCAAGTACGGCGTCGGTAGAGTTGTTCGTTGGTTGAAACGTGATGCCGCCGTCTGTCGAGACCCAGATCTTCCCGGGTTGTGTGGTCGATTCGGACATCCGGACACCTGCCCAGACAATCTGAGGATCGGCGAGCGAAATCGCCGCGGTGGCACCGGTCCCGAAGCTCCAGTTATTCGTGATGGGGGAGAGAGTCCAGTTTTCCCCAAAATTGTCGGAACGCCAGACTCCCCGACTTCCCACCGTAAAGAGAAGGTCGGGGTCGCTGTTCGATTTGGCGATCACGGAAATGAACGGTCCCAGCCCACTTCCAAGGTCCGTCATATCGCTGAAGGCCGTGCTCCAGGTTGAACCACCGTTGAGAGTACGGCGGAAGTTGTTGTACTGAATGGAACCGATGATCCTGTTCGGGTCGCTGTAATGCCAGCTCACGCCAAACCCGTCCCCTCCAAGCTGACTCTCCCATTCGGATGTGGGGGCTGGATTCGGGCCCGATTTCCATGTCCCATTATCCTGCATCCCGCCGATGTAAGCGTCTTCACCCGGCTTCTTATCGGCGCCGTAGAACTGGCTGGTACTATATCCCCGGTTCGGATTGTCCCAGGTGAGTCCACCGTTATTGGAAATCGATATTCCACCGTCGCTGGCATTCAGCAGACGAAAAGTCTGCTTGGCAGCATTGGGAATGACCATGATCGCATGGTGGTCCGCATGAACATAGGTGCTTGAAGACAAACTGGTGGATGTTTGCTGCCAGCTGCTCAGCTTTTCGTGGGTTCGGGCACGGGTTGCAACATTTTCGTAGGTGATGCGAAGCGTGGAGGGGGGAAGCCCATCGGGATTCCACGAGGCTCCGGCGGCAAGTGCGGGTCCGAGGCCGTAGATATTCTTATACTTCATCCCTCCGTTGAGGGCAATGGAAGGATGTGCAACAGAATTATCGTACGAGACCGCATGGATAAAAATATATTCCCGGGAAACACTCTCTTGAGTCGAGAGGCGCAGGTCGAAGACGCCGTTGTGAATTTGATCCCGGAACGATACCATCAACTGTCGGTTGCCAGTGATATCCCATACCTCGAACGGGACATCGATATATCCCGCATACTGGTACGCGGACACCGGTTGATCGCTGCCGTCAGGGGGTGTAAATCGATGGGCCTTCTGGTTTTTCCCCTGACCAAAGCGGAGCTCGACGGAGACGTAGTCGCCTGGTTCCAAATTCGTCGACGGGGGAATGAAGTCCTCGCCGGACCCGACCCCCCCGCCGAGGAATGGAAGGCCGAAGTTCACAAACGAGAGGAACGATCGGGTGTTGATCGTATCTGCACGGGTGATTTGGGAGCTTGATGCCGAGGTCTGGCCCATGGTGATTCCATAGAGATCAAGTCCGCCCACAAATACGATATCGCTGTTGAAGGGATGCACGGCGATGGTGTTGTTGTACCATCCCTGCCCGCTCAGCCAGTGCACCGGCTGTGCCGGCGTTGTTTTCATCCAGGTTGTGCCGCCGTTATCCGAGACGTACAAATCCGATGTGGAACTGTTGGTCTCGACGGCTACGTACACGTTGTCCGGATTGGAAGGGGCGATGGCGAGTTCGAATCGTGCCCCGTTGCCGAGTCCGGAGGAGAGTGGCAGCCACGTCAATCCCCGATCCGTTGACTTCACAACCCCGAATCCGTTTTGCGTCGCGTACTGGATGGAGAAATCTGAAGGGTGCGCAACGATCTGTTGCATGCGGCCGGAGCCGGCATACATCGTCGACCAGGCCATGCCTCCGTTCGTCGATCGTAGGATGCCTGTGTTGGTGGCAGCGAGGAGAATGTTCTCGTCGGCCGGATCGACGATGATGCGGTTGACGTAGGCGAAGTCCGCGATGCTTGCGGTGGAGGCGAGCTGCGCCCAGGTTTCTCCCCGGTCGGTCGATTTCCAGATTCCATCCCCCCGGATGGCATCGATGTTTCCAAACCCTTCCCCCGTGCCGGCATAGAGGATCATCCGGTTGGAAGGGGCCATCGCGAGGGTCGTCGTCGCGAGGTTCGGGAGGCCGGGAGTTTTATTGGTCCAAAGTGTGCCGGCGTCCGTTGTTTTCCAGATTCCTCCACCGACGGAACCGGCGTACCAGGTATTCCCCGTCGGGTCGTCGGGATCGACGATGAGGCCGCGTGTGCGCCCCGCGACGTTGCCCGGCCCCCGCTCAATCCACGGAAGCAGCGTGGTCTTCTGCAGAGAGGGAAGTCTCTGCTCTTTTGCTTTTTGAATCTCCCGTTGTTTGAAGTTGAGCGGATAGGTCGGACCGGATGCTCCGTCCGGGGTGCGGATGTCGAAATGAAACTGGAAGAACTGTCCGGGGGCATCGAGTTTTGCGTACCCTTCTGCGCGGCGCTTCTCTTTTGCGCGTTGTTCGGCGATGCGCAGGCCCAGGGGGGAATTCGAACGAACGCGCTCCGGAATCTCGTCACCGGGGGTCGAGGAGAGCCATATCAACAACACGAAGAGAGACAGGCCGCCTATGGTAGAAACTATCTTCATCATCCGCCTGTCAGAAAATCAGGTTATTGCTGCTGTGCCTTGTTGAACTGCGCCAGGTCGGTTTTTTG
>JBBEBV010000028.1:0-8409 GCA_040882165.1 Bacteroidota bacterium | reverse complement strand
TGTTTGTGATGTTTGCATCCGCATCGAAAAAAGGGTATATTTTTCGTGCATTTTTGTGAAACATCACGATTGAAGGGTACATATGCTCCAGTTTTTCAAAAAATTGTTCGGCGGGAAGCATGAGAAGGATGTGAGGTCCATTGAGCCCGTCGTGGCACAAATCAACGCTCACGTTGAACAGTTTTCACAACTGTCGGATGACCAGCTTCAGGCGAAAACCGGGGAATTTCAGTCCCGCATCAAGGAAGCAACCAGTGAGATCGAATCGGAGATCGCAGCCGTTCAGGATTCCCTCAAACAGGACCTCCCGTTTTCCGAGCGTGAAGGGCTTTACAATAAGCTCGACGTACTGAAGAAAGAGCTGGATGCCGAAATCGAAGAATCCCTCAAACTGCTTCTTCCAGAGGCATTCGCCGTCGTAAAGGAGGCATGCCGGAGGTTGTTGGGACAAACGTGGGATGTAGCCGGGAACAAGACCGCGTGGGACATGGTCCCCTTTGATGTCCAGTTGATCGGCGGTGTTGTACTGCAGCAGGGTAAGATCGCCGAAATGGCTACGGGGGAGGGAAAGACACTTGTAGCCACACTTCCAACGTATTTGAATGCTCTGCCGGGACGGGGTGTGCACATTGTCACGGTGAACGACTACCTTGCATTACGGGATAGCCAGTGGATGGGGCGTGTTCACGAATTCCTTGGCCTGAAAGTAGGCTGTATTCTTCAGAATATGGATCCGGGCCAGCGCCGGGTGCAGTATGCTGCCGATATCACGTATGGCACGAACAATGAATTCGGCTTCGACTATCTGCGTGACAACATGGTGACCGTTGCCGAAGAGATGGTCCAGCGAGGTCATAATTACGCGATCGTGGATGAGGTCGATTCGGTCCTGATCGATGAAGCGCGAACGCCCCTGATTATCAGCGGTCCGGTGGAGGTGGACGACCATAAGTTCAACGAGATGAAACCGTTTGTCGAGCGGATTGTCACTGCGCAAAAAAATTTCGTCGCCAGGATCACTGCCGATGCCGAAACGTTCCTCGAACAAGGAAGGAAAGAGGAAGCAGGGGTTCAGTTGCTGAGGGCCCAACGCGGCCTTCCGAAGAACAAGAAACTGGCGAAACTGTTCTCCGAGCCCTCCAACAAGATGCTCGCGCAGAAAACGGAGCGGGAGTACATGCAGGATCAATCCGCACGGATGCACGAGATTGACGACGAGTTGTACTTCGCCATCGACGAGAAATCCCACACCATTGATCTTACAGAAAAAGGCCGCGAGGCGCTTGCGCAAACCTATCCCGGCGGGGACAAGGACTTGTTCATCATTCCCGATATCGCCACGGAGTTCAGTTTGCTGGAAGGCGACTCGTCCCTCTCCGCAGAAGCGAAACAGAACAAGAAAGATGAGCTCAACAAGTTGTTTGCGGAACGGAGCGACCGGATCCATACCATCCATCAGCTTCTGAAGGCGTACTGTCTGTACGAGAAGGATGATGAATACGTGGTGCAGGAGGACAAGGTCATGATCGTCGATGAGTTTACCGGCCGTCTCCTGTCGGGCCGACGGTACTCCGAGGGATTGCACCAGGCGATCGAGGCGAAAGAGGGGGTCAAGGTTGAGCGCGATACCCAAACGCTCGCCACCGTCACGCTCCAGAACTACTTCCGGCTTTACAAGAAGCTCGCCGGGATGACAGGAACCGCGGAAACGGAGGCCCCGGAGTTCTTCGAGATCTATAAACTCGATGTCGTGGTGATCCCAACCAACAGGCCCATGGTGCGAGCGGACGAGGACGATCAGGTCTTCAAGACGAGGCGGGAAAAATATAACGCGGTGACCAAGGAGATCGAGAAAATGCGGGAGCTTCATCGTCCCGTTCTCGTCGGTACCACCAGCGTCGATGTTTCGGAAACGATCAGCAGGATGCTGAAGCGTCAGGGTGTCCCCCATAATGTCCTGAACGCGAAGCACCACCAGCGTGAAGCTGAGATCATCGCGCATGCAGGTTTGCCGGGGGCCATTACGATTGCCACCAACATGGCGGGTCGTGGCACGGACATCAAGCTCGGTCCGGGTGTCAGGGAAGCCGGTGGATTGCATATCGTCGGGACGGAACGCCATGAGTCGAGGCGGATTGACCGGCAGTTGCGCGGCCGTTCGGGCCGCCAGGGGGATCCGGGTTCGTCTCTCTTCTACCTTTCGCTCGAAGACGATCTCATGCGGCTCTTCGGTAGCGAGCGCGTCGCGAGGATCATGGAGCGGATGGGGTTGCAGGAAGGCGAGGTGATTCAGCACCCGATGATTACCCGTTCGGTCGAGCGGGCACAGAAGAAAGTTGAGGAGAACAACTTCGGCATCCGGAAGCGGTTGCTGGAGTACGACAACGTCATGAACCAGCAGCGCGAGGTAATCTACTCACGCCGCCGCCATGCGCTGTTGGGGGAGCATTTGCGGGATGATATTTTCGACATGGTTCGGGATGTCTCGGACAGTCTCGGGAAGGAGTTTTTTGCGTCCGGCGACCTGGAAGGGTTGAAAACAGAGGTGCGCGCCCGCTACCTTGCCGATCTGGAATTGACCCCTGAGGTATTTCAATCGCTGGGAGAGGATGGGGTCGCAGATGCCGCGACGAAAGCGGCCGAGGAATTCTACAGGCGCAAGGAGGATAAGATCGGTCGGGAGCTGATGGCCCGGCTCGAGCGTATGGCCATGCTGCAGGTGATCGATACCAAGTGGCGGGACCACCTGAGGGAAATGGACGACCTGAAAGAGGGTATCCACTTGCGGGGGTACGGCCAGAAAGATCCTCTGATTGAATACAAGACCGAAGCCTTCAAAATGTTCATGGTGCTGATGGAACAGATCGCGGACGAGGTCATCAATATCGTCTTCAAGTTCTTCCCGGAACGCCCTGAACAAATCCAGGTCCAGCGTCCCCGCAGGCCTTTGCGGGCCCAGGATATGGTGCTAACGAAGGAATCTTCAACGGGGGCGGGATTCCAGGCGAACCGTGATCCAATCGCGGCTGGATCATCGGAACAGCATGCTCAAGCTCCGCGGGCCCCGCACCAGAAGCAGCAACCGATCCGCGTTGAGGAAAAGGTGGGGAGGAATGACCCGTGTCCGTGCGGAAGCGGAAAGAAGTACAAGAACTGCCACGGTGCGGCAGCGTAGCGGACTTGCGGAGGAACGGAGCGAGAGACCTCTTCCCAACAGTACTTCGAACACATTACCAATGGAGCTCTATGAAGAAAATCGAAGCGATTGTCCGGCCGTTCAAACTGGACGACGTGCGTGAAGCGCTCTCCGAGATCGGAGTGCGCGGCATGACCCTCACCGAAGTGAAGGGATACGGACGGCAAAAAGGGCATACCGAGTTGTACCGCGGCTCGGAGTACAAGATCGACTTTCTACCAAAGATCAAGATCGAGATCATTGCGAAAGACTCCATGGTCGAGAATATCGTCTCGACGCTCATCAAAGCAGCCAGGACGGGGCAGGTAGGGGACGGAAAAATCTTCGTTCTGCCGGTGGACGACGTGATCCGCGTCCGCACCGAGGAATCAGGCGAAGATGCGATCTGATATTGAATATTCCCAAATAATTCAGTAGGTTCACACGTTCCGTTCCGAGGTTCGGAACGTTTTTTATTTTGGGGCGTATGGAAGCAGCCAGTGGCACATTCCGGGCCGGATATGTGGCGATCGTTGGTGAGCCGAACGTGGGCAAATCGACGTTGTTGAATGCCTTGCTCGGTCAGAAAATTTCCATCGTGACCAACAAGCCCCAGACAACGCGTCAACGGGTTTTGGGAATCCTGAGCAGCGAGGATGCCCAGATCATCTTTCTCGATACACCCGGATTGCTGGAGCCCAAGTACCTGTTGCATGAAACCATGATCCAGTCTGCACGCTCCGCTCTGGCCGACGCGGATCTGGTCCTGCTCCTGACAGAGATCAGTCGGGGAACGTCGCTCCCTGAAGTAGTTGAGGAGATTGTGAAGAAGGGGGCCGTGGGGAAGACCCTGTTCCTTCTTATTAACAAAGTGGATACCGTCCCGCGCGAACAGGTTTTGCCGGTTATCGCTCATTTTGCGGCCGAAGGGAAGTTCCGGGAAATTGTTCCGATCTCGGCGTTGAAAAAGGAGAACCTGGAAGATCTTCTCAGGACGGTCATACGGGAGATGCCGGTACACCCACCGTTTTATCCGCCCGAGATCGTCAGCGAAAGCCCGGAGCGGTTCTTTGTGGCCGAGTTGATACGCGAGGCCATCTTCGAACAATACCATGAGGAAATTCCTTATTCCACGGCTGTCGCTATCGTGGAGTTCAAGGATCGGGAAATCGGGAAAACGTTCATCAATGCCGAGATTGTCGTTGAACGATCCTCGCAGAAGGGGATCCTCATCGGGGCGAAGGGGGCGGCACTGAAGAAAGTAGGACAGAGCTCCCGCCGGTCGATCGAGCGATTTCTCCAACGTCCGGTGTTTTTGGAGTTACATGTGAAAG
Organism: Bacteroidota bacterium; assembly: GCA_040882165.1. GTDB lineage: Bacteria > Bacteroidota > Ignavibacteria > UBA10030 > UBA10030 > UBA6688. The sequence goes on along the minus strand of JBBEBV010000028.1, from coordinate 3,900 downwards.
TGCGGGAGCATTGGCGCGAAAACGAGGGATGGTTACGCAAACTCGGATACAGCGCAGAGTCATAAATCAACTCATGCTTATAAAAAGGAATATTGCGTTTCGTAGTATTGATAAGCGATTCTCTTTGATTGATTCAGAAGTGGTTGTTATTGACTTTAGCCGCGCACCCTCTCCTCTTAGGAGAGGGTTTAGCGTGGACTGTTTGGATCACCCGTATCCAAATTTTCGTAATCCCACTTGAAAACAGTGGGACACAAAAAACGTCGCGGCGAAGGGGCTTCGTATTCCCTCAGCTGGGAGAGGATGAAGGGTGGTTTCAGGAACACAAGATTACTTGTTAGAAACAGCGCGAGGTCATAAATCCAGGATTGTGCGCATACAGTGTGTCGGGATGAAAGACATGGCCTGGCGCGTACTCTAAAGTGGAGATCAAAAACAGCATGGCAGAGATCCAACCGTTTCGTGGTGTCTTGTATGACCAGTCCAAGGTCCATCTGGATGATGTGGTAGCTCCGCCGTACGATGTCATTGCCCCGGAGCAGCAGGAGAAACTGTATGAACGTAACGAGTACAACGTCGTGCGTCTCATCCTGGGAAGAGAAGAGGATCGGTACGCTTCCGCCGCGCTGCATTTGGGGGAATGGCTGGAGCGTGGTGTGCTGGTGCGCGATGCCAGGCCTGCCCTCTACATCCTGACGCAATCGTTCACCGGCTCCAACGGGAAGACGATTGTGCGAAAGGGCTTTGTGGCCCTTTGCCGGCTGGAGGAGTTCGACAAGAAGATCGTTCTTCCCCATGAAAAGACCCTTGCAAAACCGCGCGAGGACCGGCTCAAATTGTTTCAGTCGACCCATACGAACCTGAGCCAGATCTTTTCACTCTACCCCGATTCGGAAAAAGCGATCGATCGGGTGCTGAACGGGTACCAGGACACGGAACCTCTGATCGATGTGATGTTCGAAGAAGTACAGAATCGCGTTTGGCGCCTCGATGACGCCGAAAAGATCAGGCAGGTGCAGGACCTCATGAAACGGAACCAGGTCCTGATTGCCGATGGCCACCACCGTTATGAAACGGCCCTGGCGTACCGGGACGCCATGCGGGAGAAGAACCCGCGGCACACCGGGGAGGAACTCTATAATTACGTGATGATGTTCTTTGCCAACATCGACGACGAAGGGCTGGTGATTTACCCGACGCACCGGATCGTGCACTCACTCACCGGCTTCGACTCCCGGTCTTTCCTCGGTCAGCTGGAACAACACTTCATCCTTCGCGAATTTAAAGAGACCGACGGCCTGCTCAAGGCGTTGAACTCTTCCTCGGTCCGGTCTCTCGGATTCAAGATCAAGGGGGAGCCGGTGGCGTACCTTTGCACCCTCAAACCGACGAACCTCGCGTCCCAGATCGTCCCCGATGATATTCCCGTTGAGTTGAAGGAACTGGATGTGACGCTGCTCCATTCGGTGGTGTTCCGCGATCTGCTCGGCATCTCAGTTGAAGCCCAGGAACAGAAGCGCAACATCGATTATGTCCGGAAAGCCGAAGACGCTGTGGCGGCGGTCGAATCGGGAAAAGCACAGATCGCCTGCCTGATGAATCCCACCAGGATCGAAGAGGTGCGGGCCGTTGCAAAAGCCGGGTACACCATGCCGCAAAAATCGACCTACTTTTTTCCAAAGTTGGTCTCCGGGTTGGTCATCAATCTTCTGAGTGAATAGCCCCATGTTCAAATCGATTGCCCACATCGGGATAGCGGTCAAGGATATTGATGCTTCCAAGGCGCTGTTCGCAAAACTGTTCGGCAAAGCTCCCGATCGTGATGAAACGCTCCCCGAGCACAAGGTGAAGACCGCGATGTTCGACCTGGGAGACGCCCACATCGAGCTGACCGAATCAACTGATCCGGCTTCCCCCGTCGCGCGATTCCTGGAGAAACGCGGCGAGGGAGTCCACCATGTTTCGTTCTTGGTGGAGGATATCGAGCGGGAGTTGGTCCGGCTCAGGCAACTTGGGTTTGAGCTCATCGACGAAACGCCGCGACCGGGCGCTGACGGTTGCAGGGTGGCTTTCCTTCACCCCAAATCCACGAACGGCGTTCTGGTCGAGATCAGCCAGAAGGAGTGACGGAACTCGTACCTCGTACGGTGATCGCATGGATATCCACATTACCGGGCATGATCTCTCCCTTGAAGAAAAGCTCGATTCTCTTCCGACAAAACCGGGAGTCTACCAGTTCAAGAACGCCGACGGCAAGATCATCTATGTCGGCAAGGCCCAAAGCCTCCGTTCACGCGTCCGCCAGTATTTTTCCTCTCGCAACGGTTCTCCCCGCGGTCTCGAACCCAAACTCGAAGCTCTTGTCTCGAAGATTGCAGACATTGAGCTCGTCGTAACCGATTCCGAGGTTGAGGCCCTCATCCTCGAAGCCAACCTCATCAAGAAGTTCAAACCGCGCTATAATGTCGTCCTGAAGGACGATAAAAGCTATCCCTTCATTGTGATTACCAATGAGCCTTTCCCCCGCGTGTTTGTCACCAGGAGAGTGATCAAGGACGGTTCACGTTACTTCGGTCCCTACACGGACGTGAAGACGATGCGGTTTGCGTTGAAGACGGTGAAGGATATCTTCATGATCCGGAGCTGCAACTATGACCTGACCCCCGAAACGGTGAGCAAAAAGAAATTCCGGTTGTGCCTCGACTACCATATCAAGAAATGTGAAGGGCCATGCGAGGGGGTCGTTTCCCAGGAGCATTACAAGGCGATGATCGACAAGGTGGCCCAGGTGCTGAAGGGAAAGACCGATGCCGTTGTCGATTCGCTCGATGAGGAGATGCGGCAACTGTCGGAGGCCATGAAGTTTGAGGAAGCGGGCCGTGCCCGGGACCGGCTCCAGGCCCTTGCGGTGTACAGTCAGAAACAGAAGGTTGTCGATGCAAAGAATTCGGAACGGGACATCATTGCCATCGCGTCCAGGGGGGATGATGCCGCGGGGGTTGTTTTTAAAGTGCGCGACGGAAAGGTGGTCGGGAGTCAGAATTTCTATCTCAGTAACGTCGAGGGGAAGCCGGAGGGGGAGGTTTTGGAAAGCCTCATCCAACGCTACTATCTTGAAAGCGATGATATTCCCTCTGAGCTGGTTCTCCCTGTTCCGCTGCTCTCGGAAGAAGTCGTGCAGCGATGGCTGGAGGGGAAGCGGGGAGCCCCGATCACCATCGAAATTCCCAAAACAGGGGAGAGGGCGAAGCTGGCCGGCCTGGTGAAACGGAATGCGGAGTTCCTGCTGGAGGAGTTGGAGTTGCAGAGGATGAAACGGGGCGATTTTATTCCTCATTCGGTCCAGGCACTGCAGAGAGATCTGCGCCTCAAGGCTCTGCCGAGGAGGATCGAATGCTTCGACATCTCGAATATCCAGGGGAGCGACTCTGTTGCCTCCCTGGTTGTGTTTGTCGATGCAAAGCCGAAGAAGAGCGAATACCGGAAATTCAAAATACGGTCCGTGACGGGTCCCGATGATTTTGCGAGCATGCAGGAGGTCATCGAGCGGCGCTACAGGAGGTTGCTGGAAGAACAGGCCCTACTCCCGGATTTGATCATGGTCGATGGAGGGAAAGGACAGCTTTCCAGCGCCGTGGAGGTGTTGCAGTCCTTGGAACTTGCCCATGTCCCGATCATCGGTCTGGCAAAACGGCTCGAGGAGGTCTTTGTACCCCATGCGAGCGAGTCCCTCAACGTTCCGCGCACCTCATCGGGACTTCGTTTGTTGCAGGCTGTTCGCGATGAAGCGCACCGCTTTGCGATAACCTATCATCGCCAGCTCCGGTCGAAGAGGATCCTGCAAACAGAGTTGGATCTTATCAAAGGCGTCGGCAAGAAACGCGCGACGGAATTGCTGGA
>JBBEBV010000027.1:43571-46875 GCA_040882165.1 Bacteroidota bacterium | reverse complement strand
AACCCGACAATGATCGGTGCCGTCCAGTACCGCTCCGTGTAGATTTGTCCCGCCCCGGGCAACACCGCTGAAAGCAAAATCGCAGTGAGCGCTGATTTTTCCGGACGCACCCCACCGGTGGTATCGTTGATTGTGGAGTCGGGTGAAGCAATGAAGGAAAAGTGCCCCGAATCCACACGATTCTTCAAGAGGGCGCTTCTGATACTTTGCTGAGCGGCCAGGGTGGGAAAGATAAAAAGAACAAGGCAGAGAGCCGGGAGAACCTTTGGAAACCAGGAATACCCTCTCACCACTATGTTCGTTTGATGCAGGGGCATCTGTGGAGTGAACCTCTTACTCTTTTACCGCGACCGCTTCGATCTCCACTTTCGCGTCCTTCGGGAGCCGGGATACTTCGACGGTGCTGCGTGCCGGGGCGGACCCGGAGAAAAATTCGGCATACACTTCATTCATCGCAGCAAAATCGTTGAAGTTCTTCAGGAATACGGTTGTTTTCACCACCGAACTCAGAGAAGAGCCCCCCGCCCTCAGGACCGCTTCGAGATTCTTCAAAACCTGCCGGGTCTGAACTTTGATATCCCCCTCGACCATCTGGTTCGACGAAGGGTCGATCGCAACCTGGCCCGCCGTGTAAATGAATTTTCCCTCTACCATAATCGCCTGGCTATACGGGCCTATGGGGTTGGGGGCTTTGTCGGTGAGAATTTTTTGGATTGCCATGGTCATCCGGAAGTGGTGGAGTGTGATGTCAAGGAATGCCACTGAGTCACAGAGCCCACAGAGGTTTTTGAACCAACTCGTTGAGGTTCCTTTTGGTAACAGGTTACAGTAAAACCATTTTTGTGAGCAACGAATTGGTCGAATTCAAAACAAAGGTCTATTGATTTTCTCGGTGTTCTCCGTGCCTCCGTGGAAAAAAAATGTACTTAGTTTGACTGCATTTTCTCGATCGCGGCGAAGAGATCAAGGAGCCGGTCGAGATCGTCGAGCGAATAGTACTCGATCACGATTTCACCCCTCCCATTCTCTTTTGCCTTGACCGAGACCTTCGTTCCCAGCGCCTGCCTCAGCTTTTCCTCGACGCTTTGAATGCTGGAAGCGGGTTCCTGCCGTACGCCTGATTGTCGTGAGCTTCCCGAGGCTGGTTTCCCCGCCGCCTTCGCCAATTGCTCGACCTTTCTGACGGAGAGTCCTGCATCGATGATCTTCTGATAAATCCGCAGTTGCATCACTTCATTCGGCAGGTTGATCAATGCACGGGCGTGACCCATGGAGATCAGGTCCTTCTTCAAACCGCTTTGAATCTCCTGAGGCAACTTCAGCAGGCGAATGAAGTTCGTCACCGTCGAACGGTCCTTCCCAACCTTGTCCGCGACGTCTTCCTGTGTGAGCCTGCATTCCTCAATGAGCCGCTTATACGCGTGGGCAATTTCGATCGGGTTGAGCGTTTCGCGCTGGATGTTTTCAACGAGCGCCAGCTCAAGCATCTCCTCATCCGACTCGACGGAGATGATGTAGGAGGGAATCTGTGCCAGCCCGGCGCTTTGCGCCGCACGAAGACGACGTTCACCGGAAATAAGCTGGTACCCGTCAGTCACCCGCCGAACGGTGATCGGTTGGATCACCCCTTTTTCAACGATCGAGCGGGTCAACTCGGCGAGTGACGCGGCATCAAATTCGGTGCGGGGCTGGAAGGGGTTGGGGCGGATCCGGTCCACATCGATGCGGGCGATGATTCCCTCACCACCGGTATCCCGTCCGACTTCATCGGCGCGGAGGCTCACTTCCTTCGGGGGACTTTTCGGGATCAGTGCGTTCAGCCCGCGTCCCAGGACGCTCTTCTTTGGAGTTGTCATAATCAGTTCGAGACCGGTTGGGTCAATGTTTCCACCGGTAACGCGTCGTTATTCGCCATGACTTCCTTCGCCAGCTCCATGTAGTTGCGCGTTCCGGAACAGACGACATCGTACAATATGATCGGTTTGCCGAAACTCGGCGCTTCGCTTAACCGGATATTCCGGGAGACGATCGTCTTAAACACCTTGTCGCCAAAATACCGTTTCACTTCATCAAGGATCTGGTTCGAAAGGCGCAGGCGTGAATCGAACATCGTCAGCAGCACTCCCTCAATATCCAGATTCGGATTGAGGTTTTTTTTGACCATGTTGATGGTATTGAACAACTGGCCGAGCCCTTCCAGGGCAAAGTACTCGCACTGCACCGGAATCAGGACCGAGTCCGCAGCCGTCAATGCGTTGAGCGTGAGGAGACCAAGAGAAGGCGGACAATCGACCACGATGAAGTCATACTTGTCACGGATGGATTCGAGCGCCCGTGCTAATTGATGCTCCCGCTGTTCAATCTCCACCAGTTCAATTTCCGCTCCGACGAGGTTGATATGGGATGGGACACACGACAGGAAGGGCATTTGTGACTCAACGATCGTCGAGCTGATCGGGGCCCCCCCGACGATCACTTCGTAAATTGTCCGTCCTTCGACCGGCGTGACGCCGATACCGCTGGTGGCGTTCGCCTGGGGATCGATATCGAGGAGCAGAGTCTTCTTTTCCGCGACGGCAAGGGACGCGGCCAGGTTGACCGCCGTTGTGGTCTTCCCGACTCCCCCTTTTTGATTTGCAATGACGATAACCTTGGGCAAGAATACTCCCTTAATTTGCCACAACGATACTCTCAGTTTTTGTCTCTTCAAAAAACAATGAAATTAGTAGCGCAACCTGACAGGTTGCGCTACAGCGCTTTCCTCAGAATTTTTGAAGACGTTCTCGGTGCCTTGGTGCCTTTGTGGCATTTTTTAACAACTTAAACGACCGCCATACCACCCGCACACATAAGCGCAACTATTCCCCAAAAAATCGACCTGCGAAGAAGTTTCTGGAGACCCAGCCTCCATCCTTCAAAGATATCTCCCTCTTCCGCGACTGCTTCCTCCATCCTCGCGAACACTTTTGCCGATTGCCAGGAAAAAAATACGAGCAGGGCGAACGCCACCTGTTTTACCACCAACAACTGGGACCAGGTGGTGGAATAGTCGAACCACAGGAACCGGGGACTGAGAAGCATCAGGAGTACGCCGGTCACCAACACTGTCCACAGACTGGACCAGACAAAGGGAAGGAACCGTTTCTGCGCTTCGAGCACCGTCACCATCCTGGTCTGCTGATGGTAGACGGAGATAGGATGCAGGACGGCATTCAGAAATATCAAACCGCCCATCCAGACAACGACGGAGAAAACATGCATCACCCTGCAAACCCAAAGAACAAAATCCATGGAGCTTCTGTTT
>JBBEBV010000027.1:0-43471 GCA_040882165.1 Bacteroidota bacterium | reverse complement strand
GAAAACATGCATCACCCTGCAAACCCAAAGAACAAAATCCATGGAGCTTCTGTTTCTTTTCCGGTGTTGTCGGCAAAAAAGATGGTCGAATATACTCCTTTTTCCAGGCCTTTGCAACCTGGTCCGTCCTCTGGTAGTGGGGCATTTTGGATGCCCGCTTAAAATCCGCGGGCATGACAATGAGAGAGAGAACGTCATTCCCGAATGTTTTTATCGGGAATCTATCCCCGGTCGATATGACTACCTGCAAAATGCCCCACAACCCGTCCCCTCAGTGAAGCATGTCGCCTGCCTGCAACGGGTATCCGCGCAGGAATTCCGCAATACCCATCCGCTTTTTTCCCTCCTGCTGGATATCGAGGATGGAGAGCATGCCTTCAGCCGTAGCGACAACCAGGTTCTCCTTCTCCACTGTCATGACTGTTCCGGATGGAGCATTCTGTGCGCTTCCCTTTTGTTCGCTTTGCATGGCCGTGCGATAAATCCTGAGGACTCTCTCCTGATGCATGGTCCAGGCACACGGATGCGGGGAGAGTCCGCGGACCATATTGTGAACCGTGCGGGCCGATCCCGACCAGGAAAGACGGCAATCGTCTTTGAAGATCTTTGGAGCTGTGGTGGCCTGCGCATCGTCCTGAGGGAGAGGCCGGGCCTTGCCACGCTCAATCAGGCGAACGGTTTGGAGCACAATTTCCGCTCCGACCTCGGCCAGTTTGTCATAAAGCTCACCGGCGGTCTCATCCGGCCCGATCGCAACACGTGCCTGCAGGAGCAGGGAGCCGGTATCGACTTTGTCTTTGAGAAAGAAGGTCGTAACGCCCGTCTCTTTCTCCCCCCTGATGATCGCCCAGTTGATCGGCGCTGCTCCACGGAACTTCGGGAGCAGGGACGCATGGAGATTGAATGAGCCGAGTCGGGGAATGGTATAGATTTCTTTCGGGAGGATGCGAAATGCAACAACGACGATAAGATCGGGTTGGAGCTCGGAAACACTGGAGACGAATCCGGGATCGTTCAGACTCTCCGGTTGGAGAAGAGGGAGATGATGCTGAAGAGCGAATTCCTTGACGGGGCTCCCGGCCATCTTCTGCCCCCGCCCCTTCGGCCTGTCAGGGGTTGTGGCAACAGCGACAACCGGATACTGATTCTCGAGGAGAATCCTAAGGCTCGGAAGAGCAAACTCGGGGGTGCCCATGAACAGGATGCGCATGCGGAACGTTTATACCTCCACGGCGCTGACAACAGGATAGGAAGTATCAACTTCCCCCTTTTGGATTTTTCGCACCGCCGGCTTCAACATCGTGCGTTTTGTTCTGGTGAGATGGTCCAGAAAGAGCACACCATTGAGATGGTCAAGTTCATGGAGAATCACCCGTGCAAGCAGCCCCCCGGTCTCCAACTCAACTTCCTTCAGGTTCACATCGAGAAAATTGATACGGATGGCCTCCGCACGCGTCACATCAGCCCGCACATCAGGGATACTCAGGCACCCCTCTTCCATGACAGTGGAACCCGCCGTCTCTCCGACTTCAGGATTGATCAACACCAGGGTCTTTTGTACACCCTGAGGTTGCGGCTCGTCCGGTCCCTCCTCCCCCTCCTCCATCTCCTCCTCTGTTTCCGCCCGCTCCACCGCGGAGAAATCGATGACGATCACCCGGCGCAATTCCCCCACCTGGTTCGCGGCAAGACCGATGCCGTGGGCTTTCTGCATCGTCTCCGTCATATCGTAGACCAACTTGATCAGGGTGTTGTCAAGGGTCTGGACCGGTTTCGCGACTTTCCGGAGAACTTCACTGCCGATCAGGTAGATGGGAAGAACCGCCATGGAGATAGACCTTTACCTTCGAAATCAAAAACCGCAAGGAAATGTACCGAAGACCCGAACCGGATGCAAGCTACTCCACGATCCGCCGGGCGCCTTCATATCGCTTCTTAAAATAGAAACTCTCAATCGATGAAACGGTGACACCGAGACCGACGCTGGCATGGGCAAAGAGATCGTCTCCCATGTAAATGCCTACGTGCGATGCAGATTCACCGGTTGTGTTGAAAAACACCAGGTCGCCAAACTTGAGGTCCGCGTATTCCACCGCACGCCCCACCCTGAACTGTTCTGCACTCGAGCGGGGAAGTTGCCGTCCGATCGAGTTCTTGTAGATCAGCATCGTGTAGGCGGAGCAATCGATCCCATCCTCCGTCCCACCCCCCAACTTGTACGGCACCCCCATCCATCGCGAAAGCTGTCGCATCATCCTCGCCTGGTCGAGATTCGAGATGGAGGTATTTTTCTCCGTCTTGAAACTTCGCGCACCGGAGAGTGCTTTCTCTCCCTCCTCCGATTTCGTCTCGCGATCCTCCTCGGCCAGCTTCTCCCTGGGTGCCGCTTCCGTGCGGGTTGCAGAAGGAGTGCTTCCGCTTTTGAAGCGCGGGGACGCGCCGCCGCAACCGGCAAGCAGCAGAAGGACCGCGGCAAGACTCCCCCGCACAAATGCCGTGGGGGCTTTGCCGCCGAAACTGAAAAAAAGCCCCGACTTCCGCCGGGGCTTCTCAGAAATTGACATGATCGTGCCCACGATTAGCCGAGGTATGCTCGTAACGCTTTGCTGCGCGAGGCATGGCGTAAGCGGCGAATGGCTTTTTCTTTGATCTGTCGAACACGTTCGCGGGTCAGGTTGAATTTTTCCCCGATCTCCTCCAACGTGAGCGAATGCTCCTGGTCCAATCCGAAATACAGCCGGATCACCTGCGCTTCCCGCTCGCTGAGCGTTGCCAGTGCGCGTTTCACCTCTTCCCTGAGGGATTCGGACATGAGGTCGGAATCCGGCGAAGGCTGCCGCAAATCCTGGATCACGTCCAGCAAGCGGTTGTCCTCCCCCTGGGCAAAGGGGGCGTCCATCGAAAGGTGGCGTCCCGAAATCTTCAGCGTGTCCGAGACCTCAAAGAGGGACATGTCCAATTCCTCCGCCAGCTCGCTGGCGCTCGGCTCCCGCTCGAACTCCTGCTCGAGCGTGCTGAAGGCCTTCCCGATCTTATTCAGGGCGCCGACGCGGTTCAACGGCAGGCGGACAATGCGCGACTGTTCCGCCAGCGCCTGCAAAATCGACTGCCGGATCCACCACACAGCATACGAGATGAATTTGAATCCACGGGTCTCATCGAATCGCTTTGCGGCCTTGATCAACCCGAGGTTCCCCTCGTTGATCAGATCGCCGAGGGACAGGCCCTGGTTCTGATACTGCTTCGCCACGCTTACCACGAAACGGAGGTTTGCCTTCGTCAGTTTCTCGAGGGACTTTTGATCTCCCTTCTTGATCCGGCGTGCAAGGTCGATTTCCTCCTGCGGCGTCAGCAGGTCGACCTTGCCGATCTCCTGGAGGTACTTGTCCAGGGACTGGCTCTCACGATTCGTGTATTGTTTACTGATTTTTACCATTCGGTTCTCACCTTCGTTTCACTGGTACGGCGCGTCTACTCAACGTTTTATCCCCTCGGGAAGTTCATTTCTGCGCAAGGTCGATGCGGTCGACAATCCCCACGATGCTTGCATCAACCGGCGCCATCTGGACAGGGAGCGGGATCACCGCTTCCCTGGCTGTAATGTACATCACCGTCTCTCCTGGACCGGCTCCGACCGTATCTACGGCGACAAGCGGTGTTCCCACTTTTTCGCGCCCGGCGGTGAGAGGTTGGATGAACTGAAGCTTGAAGCTCTTCAGGTTCTCATCTTTCCTGGTCGCCCAGATTGTGCCGATAACTTTTGCCAGAAACATGCTTGATCGTTTGATGTGTTCAGCGTGTCCGAAGGGTCACATTCCCCTCCGGAATCCATCCCCGTTACCGCTTTCTCAATCTGCAACATCCAGCTTGTCGACCACCGCCATAATGACGGCATCGACCGGTTTGTTTTTCGTCATGGTTGTTTGCCGGGCGGAGCTCCCCGTCGCGATCAGGACGACATCCCCGACCCCCGCCTGGACCGTATCAACCGCCACAACGAATGCTTCCTTCACCTTATAGTCGAGGTCCAGATGTTTCACAATCTGGAGCTTCAGGCCGGTTAACTCTTCATCTTTCCGCGTTGCCCAAACGGTGCCGACAACTTTTCCCAGGATCATGGCCGATGCCTCCTGTCGAGGACGCTACATTATCGCACGGCGCGAAGAATTTCCTCCGCCGTGTCCCATTTCTTCACCGCAAGAGAGGGTACCACCCTCAAGTCTGCCAACCCTACATATCGCTTCGGCCGGCCGGTCAGGAGGGGAAGCTTGCTCTCCAGACATAATCCCGCAATCAGGAGATCCAGGTCACGTACGGTGCGAACGCTTCGTCGCGCCAATCCGATGCGCTTGCCGCTTTTACCGTTGAGGCCCAGAATCTTCAACGCGTGCATCGAGGATTCAACCGCTTCAATCTCTTCTTCCGATCGACACAGAGAAAAGGCCTCAATCACGTTGAACACGGTCGTATAACAGAAAAAGAGTGAGAGGGTTTTCCTCAATATCGAGGGGGCACCTCCTGCTGTCAACGACCCATCATGGATCACATGCTCGACGAGGATGTCGGTATCGACGACAAGTTTCCTCGGGGTCACTTCAACACATCCTTCGCCCGTTTGCGGAAAGATTTTGCGGAAGCCAGAGATCCTTCCGCCGTCAGGAAGCTGACGACGCTTTCCCGGGGCTCCAGCTGCAATTCGCCGATCCGCTCTACTTCCTCTTCGGTGACTGTTCTGTCTTTCAGCGCATGACTCAGGCGTCGCGTTGTAATCCTGGCATGAACAGTCGACCCTTCTTTCAGCACAAAATGTTTGAGAACCGAAGGCGGCAACTCGAGTGTGCCCGCCTTCGTCACTTTCGCCTCACATTCGATGCTCTGTCGATCCTTGTCCATACCCTTAGACTACCTGACTGAGGAAACTGTTGCCCGCGAGCGTTCCCGGAGTACCCAAACCGAAATACTCACCCACCGTTTTTCCCGCATCGGCAAACGACGGGCGCACTCCCAGGTCGATGTTGCGCTTTCCCCACGTTGTGTACCAGAGCAGGGGAACATATTCCCGCGAATGATCGGTGCTTTGATCTGTCGGATCATTGCCATGGTCCGCGGTCAGAACCAGCACGTCCTCATCACCGATCACATTGAGAATCCTCGGCAAAGCCGCGTCAAACTCCGTCAAGGCTTCGGCCAGTCCCCGCGGGTCCTGGCGATGGCCATACAACGTATCAAAGTCCACAAGGTTCGTCATCACCATCCCCGTTCGCAAACCGGCTGCAGCGGTGATGGTCTCTCGAACACCCTCTGCATTCGAACGCGTATGAATCTTTTGCTGTAGTCCCCTTCCGGAGAACAGGTCGTCAATCTTCCCGACACCCACCGTTTCGATGCCGGCCTCCTGGAGGAGATCGAGCAACGTTGAGGAGGGAGGTTCCAGGGCAAAGTCCCTTCGGTTCGTGGTGCGCGTGAAGGAACCGCCCGAACCAATAAACGGGCGGGCGATCACCCGGCCCACCGCGTGCTTGCCGACCATCACCTCGTTCCGTGTTTTCAGACAGATCTCGTACAACCGGTCGAGAGGAATGACCTCTTCATGGGCCGCGATCTGGAATACGGAGTCGCCGGAAGTATAGATGATTGGGAAACCGGTCCGGACATGCTCCTCCCCCAGCTCTTTGATGATCTCAGTCCCCGAGGCCGACGAATTGCCCAACACACCCTCACAGCCCGTGGCCGCAAGGAACGCATCCAAAACATCCCGGGGAAATCCGTTTGGGTACAACGGAAACGGATGACTGGTTACGAGTCCTGCCAACTCCCAGTGTCCGGTCGTGCTATCCTTCCCTGCCGAGCGTTCCGCCATCTTCCCGTAACAGGCCTCAGCCTGCCTGGCAGGCGTCAATCCCTGGACGGGGATGATATTGCCCAACCCCAGGCGCGAAAGGTTCGGAAGATGAAGTCCATCGACCGCACGCGCAGTGCCCGCGAGCGTATTCGCTTCTCGATCGCCGTATGCAGCAGCATCGGGTAGCGCGCCGACACCGACTCCGTCTAAAACGATGAAGACTACCTTTCCAGGTTTCAAGAAGCGGACTGTACTCGAGGATGACGAGAAGTGGAACTGCTTTTACGCGAACACCATCTTTTCGTTGCAATTGCAGACCTGCACATGCGACCGGTTGAACCGGTACGTTCCGTCCGGCGTGCGAACGGATTGCACATACATGGTCGGGGTCTTGACCGAGCCGCATTTCGGGCACTTTGTCCCCTTTTCCTGCATTCCTTTTTTAGCCTTCTGTGCAAAATCTTGTTGCTTTGCCATACGTTCCTCCGAAAATCACTTGTTAGTACACCCTCACGATATTACCGCCGGCTTCGATCGCTTTCTTCAGCGTCTGGCTGGCATTTTCGAGCAGCTCGATATCGCTTGTCTGGCTAACCGCTCCGCAAACGCCGATACTGATCGTTACTGAAAAGCTCTTCTGATCCACATTCATAATATTACTGGCAATATTCCTGCGAAGTTTCTCGGCCCATAACGATGATTCGTTCTTGTCCGTGCTGATCAACATGATCGCGAACCGGTTGAAGTCGTACCGGCCGATGAGATCATACGGACGAACGCAGGCCCTGATCATACGGGCTACATTTTGAAGCACAAAATCGAACCCTTCTTTGCCATACCGCTGCATGTGATCGTTCATCGAATCGATGGAGCACATGACGACCGTCAGGTCCAGGCCGAAATCGTTTGCTCTCTGGACCTCCTCCTGCACCCGCTCGATGAAATATTTACGTGTGGCAACGCCCGTTGTTTCGTCAACAAGCACATAGTTGTTCACGACGTCCGTCAGAGCGAAAATCTCCAGCGCGGACGATGTGGTATCGACGAGTTTCTGAAGAAGCTTGACATCGGCTTCCGAATAGGCCTTGGCGTCCTTGCTTTCGACGATCATCGCCCCGTAACAGCGGTTCGTCGAGTTGATAGGGAGGATCAGCATGCTCCCGTGCGCGTCAACCCGTTCGGCCTTGTAGAACCGGGGAAGCTCGGCTGTATCGACATGATCGACGATTTTGGGTATGGCAGATTGTAAAGTGCTGCCCACCAGGCTGTGATGCGGGTCAATTTCGTGCGTCGGCGTCACATAGGGATCGTTCATCCGGTTCATCACGAACTGGACAACCCAGGATTTCCTCGCTTCATCGAAGAGCACAATCGTAATGTAGTCCCACGACAGGAGCTTCGACGCCTCCTCGGCAAGTGTCTTGATGGCATTGTGGAGGCTGAATTCCATCTTCAGTTGCTCCCGGATCCGGGAGATGGAACGGAGCACCTCCGAATCGAGCAACAGGTCGTACTTGTCCGTATAGCTTTTGATCAGCGCCGAAATCAATTTTGTGAACTGCCCCAACGACGCAAGAGTCTCCGGGCCGTAGGCATCATCATCAATGCAATCGACCGTCAGTACAGCGACCGGTTCCTTCGGGGTACCCTGGAGCTTGGAATAGAAAATCGGGACGGCGATGAAGGTCTTTACCGGCTCAATGCCTTCATAGTACCCGAGCATCTCAAGCTGGCCCGCCGCATTGACGTGGTTGAGAATTCTCGGGTGGCCGGTCGTCGCCACCTGGCTGATGACATCGTTGCCCATCTCGCGGCGGCGATGCGTCATGAATTTCTCGCTGTCCGAGATGAAGCTTTCCAGCACCATCTGGTTTTTTTCACGGTTCACCCAGAAGAATGCAACGGAGTGGGCGAAGTGCACTTCCTTGACAACAGTGAGGACTTTCTTCATCAGGAAGCCGAACTCAGACTTCGGCCCCCCCTCACGCACAAACAAATCTTCGTTAATGTCCACAAAATCGGATAATTGAAATTCGTATTCGGAAAGTGCGACGGACCGCTCAGGCTCTGCGCGCTGTGGCGCCTGCGGCGGTACCGGACCCTGATTCCTCGTCTCCTCCACGAAATCCACACGAAACTGCTTGCCACCCGGTTGAAAGTCGTCGAAGACGAGTTTCTTCATTTCTGAATCCTGCTCCTTTGTTGTGATCGAAGGGTGCTCCATTGCCTGCTCCCCTTCCGCCGGAACGCCGCTCCGTAACCAGACCACACCTCTGTAGGCAAAAGCCACTCCGCTTAATCCGAAGGCCAGAAGCTTGACTATGGAGCCTGGAACAAACCATCCCACCAAAAATAGAACGACGCCCGCAACTACAACCAGTTCCTGTCTTAACGGCAAAACATTAAACCAGGAACGGATGGTGTTCAGCATTCGGGCGTCAATCCTTACACTTGATGAATGTGAATCTGGCCCAGAAAAGGTGCACAAATTTAGCCATTTAGGCAAAGAAAGTCAAGGTGAAACTCAGCGTCCAACCCCGAAGGAATCGGTTCCTCATCGTTTTCCGACGTTTGCTTCGCCCATTTTCCCAATCCGAGTAGGGAAGAGATTGCGCTTGCGAGAAGTGCCATTTTTCCATACTATTTTAAGCAACTACTCCTGTTTGCATTCACCCTCAACGTTTCTCACCGATGAAAGCAGTTATCATGGCGGGAGGATTCGGAACCCGCCTGCGCCCTCTGACCTGCAACATTCCCAAGCCGATGGTGCCGATGCTCAACAGGCCCATGATGGAGCATATTGTTGAACTGCTGAAAACACATGCCATCACCGATATCGTTGCAACGCTCTATTACCAGCCCGAGGTCATCTCGAATTATTTCGGCGACGGGAGCGCTTTCGGTGTCCAAATGCAATACCGGAAAGCCGAAGCGGATTACGGGACTGCGGGGAGCGTGCGCAATGCAAAAGATTTCCTGGATCAACGATTCCTCATCATCAGCGGCGATGTTTTTACCGACTTTGACCTCTCCGCCGCGATCCGGTATCATCAGGAGAAAAAAGCCAAGGCGACGATCGTCCTGACGCGCTCCTCCAACCCCCTCCAGTACGGCGTCGTTCTCACCCGCGACGATGGAAAGATCACACGGTTTTTGGAAAAGCCGTCCTGGGGAGAGGTCTTCAGCGATACGATCAACACCGGAATCTATATCCTTGAGCCGGAAATTCTGGAACTGATCCCTCCAAAAGAGGAGTTCGATTTCAGCAAGGGCCTCTTCCCCCTGATGCTCGATCGTGATATGGGATTGTACGGGTACGTCGCTGAAGGATACTGGCGCGACATTGGGAACCTAAACGAATACCAGGACGCACACTTCGATGCCCTTCACGGCTCCGTGCGAACAACCATGCCGGGCGAACTCCGAGGGAGCGCGTATGTCGGCCCGAATACCAGGGTAGAAACCGACCCGGCAAACCTGAGCGGAACCGTGTTGATAGGAAAAAATGCCCGCATCCACCCTGATGTTGTCATCTCCAATTCGGTTATCGGGGACGATTGTGAGCTCCTTCCCGGGAGCATCGTGCGGAACAGCGTTGTCTGGAACGGAACACAGGTTGGTGCGAACACGGAAGTTTCAACCGATGTCATTGGGACAAAATGTATTCTCGGTGACGATGCGATCATCTCCGAAAATGTCTTCATCGGCGATCAGTGCGTCATCGGCAAGCGCAGCCGTCTCATGGCGAACATCAAGCTTTGGCCGGAAAAAGTCGTCGAGGAGGGCGCGATCGTCACCCGCAGCCTCGTGTGGGAAGATCGATGGCTGAGGGAATTATTTGCGGAAGCACGCGTGAGCGGTATTTCCAATATCGAAATGAACCCCGAATTTGCGGCAAAGTTGGGAGCGGCATTCGGCGCGTTCGTTGGAGCAGGTTCCACGGTCGTGACCAGCCGCGATTCCGACAATGTCTCCCGCATGATCAACAGGTCTTTCATGTGCGGTCTGATGTCTGCCGGCGTAGACTGCGACGACCTTCGGGCAACCTCCATCCCCATTGTCCGGCATGAACTTCGGGCCGGCAAGGAGCGGGGAGGAGTCCACGTCCGTAAATCACCGTACAACAAGCAGTTCACGGACATCATTTTCTTCGATGCCGACGGCAAAGATCTCCCGACCAATAAATCCAAATCTGTTGAACGGCTCTTCTTTGGGGAGGATTTTACACGTTCCACGTACGACGCCGTGGGGACGGTGCGCTTTCCCGAACGAGCGACGGAAGGGTACATCGAGCGGTTCCTCAAGACCATCAACATCAACACCATCAAGTCGGCCGGGCTCAAGCTCGTCATTGATTATTCCAACGGTATTGCCTCCACGATCTTCCCAAACATCCTGGGCAACCTGAACGTCCAGGTCGTTTCCCTGCACGCGTACCTCGACAACAAGAAACTGACGCGGAGCCGCGAAGAGATCGATCAGTCCCTGAGGGAATTGTCCCATGTCGTGACCTCCCTCAAGTACGACCTGGGATGCATGCTGGATCCCGGTGCCGAAAAGATTCTCGTCGTGGATGAGCATGGCAGGCACATCAACAATGACCGCCTCCTCACGCTGATGACGAAGCTTGTGGTCCTGGCCTATCCCGATATCAAACGTATTGCCGTCCCGATTTCGGCTTCCGGGGAAATCGATTTGCTGGCGGAAGAATATGGCCTGACGGTCCTGAAGACTCGCGATAATCATCTCGCCCTGATGGAAGCCGCTGCAGACAAGCAAAACCGGTTTGTCGGCGGAACCAAGGGGGGCTTCATTTACAACGATTTCCTGTTTGCCTCGGACGGGATGTATTCTGTCGCGAAGCTCCTTGAATGCCTCGCGCAGACAAAGAAACGCCTGGGGGAACTGGACCGGGAAACGCCCCACTTGCATTTGGTCAAAAAAGCCGTTCCTTGTTCATGGAGCGTCAAGGGGCGGGTCATGCGGCATCTCATGAAGGACTCGGAACGGATCCGGCGGGAGTTGATTGACGGGGTGAAGCTGTTCCCTCGACAACAGGACGACCGCACATCGGTGCTCCTGAGCCCGGACCGGACGCGTCCGTTGTTTCATATCAACGCCGAATCCGAGGACCCGGGCTTTGCAGAAAGTCTGGCGGGCGAGTATGCGGAGAAGCTGCAGCAGTGGATCAAGAACGAATAACGCAAGCTGGCATGAGTCTACCCTGAGCGTGGAGCGCGTATGAAGATTGCTGAAATTCTACATGAAGAGGTTGTCCGCACCCAACTTCCGGGCACCTCCAAGATGGAGATCATCAACGCCATGATCAACCTTGCTGCAACCCAGGAACGGGTTCTGGACAAGGAGAAGATGCGGGAGGCCATCTTCGAACGGGAGAAGATCATGTCCACAGGCGTCGGGTCGGGCTTTGCCATCCCCCATGGAAAAACGGACGCCGTCAGCGACATTGTTGCCGCGTTCGCCATTACGGCGGAACCGATCGACTATCAGGCCCTCGACGACCAACCGGTTCGTATTGTTTTCCTGCTTGTCGGAAGAGACAACATGGTCGGCCCACATATCAAGCTGCTGAGCCGCATCTCGCGCCTGATGAACCGGGAGGAATTCCGCAAGCGGCTCCTGGACGCAAAATCCCCTGCTGAAGTTCTCGAGATCTTCCGACAGGAAGAAGAGACTCACTTCGAAGCGTAACCGCGATCGCCTCCCCCAAGCATGGGCCCTTCGGTCGGGCTCGATTTTCCACACATTCTTTTGTATCATGTCCGACATTTGTACACCCCTGCAGTCACTACGTTCCGAGGCTTGGTTGTGAAGTTTAGATCGATTAAAGGTACGAAAGACATCCTGCCGGAAGAAAGCGGCCTCTGGCAGCATGTGGAAGCGGTGGTTCGCAGCGTCATGCATCGGGCTGGCTACCGCGAGATCCGCACCCCTGTCTTTGAACAGACGGCCCTCTTTGCCCGGAGCATCGGTGAGCTGACCGATATCGTTACCAAGGAGATGTATACCTTCCCGGACCGGAGCGGGGAAAGTCTCACGCTGAAACCGGAGGGAACGGCCTCTGTCCTGCGCGCGTATATTCAACACAATCTTGGCGAGCAGGCCCCCCTCATCAAGCTCTCCTATTGCGGCCCTATGTTCCGCCAGGAACGGCCACAAGCGGGTCGCTTGAGACAATTCCATCAATTCGGCGCAGAAGCCCTGGGAAGCCAATCCCCCCAACTCGACGTCGAGATGATGCTCCTTCCCCTGCACGTCTACGGCGAGCTCGGGGTGAAACCCCTCGCACTGAGTATCAATTCGGTCGGGTGTGAAGAATGCCGGCCCGCGTATAAGGAAAAGCTTATCGTCGCGCTGACAAAAGTGTTCGACCGACTGTCACCGGAAAGTCAGGCCCGGGTACAGCAAAATCCCATGAGAGTGCTGGACTCCAAGAATGAAGGCGATCAGGAGATGACGCAAGCCGCCCCCCTGATCAAGGATCATCTTTGCACCGAATGTCGAACACACTTTGAGGAGGTGCAGTCGCTGCTCCACGCGACCGGAACGCCGTTTGAGATCAACGGAAGGCTGGTCCGCGGCCTCGATTACTATACAAAAACAGCGTTCGAAATCACCAGCTCGGCGCTCGGTTCGCAGGATGCCCTCGCAGGCGGCGGGAGATACGACCTCCTGGTGGAAGAACTTGGAGGAAAGGCAACGCCTGGTGTCGGTTTTGCTGCCGGACTCGAGCGGCTCATGATCGTCCTGGAGAAAACGGGGGCACCAGCCGGAACGATGCGGGGACCCGACCTGTTCATTGCAGCCATCGATGACCCCTCGCGGCGATGGGCTTTTTCGAAAACACAGGAACTGCGCAAGAGAGGATTTGCAGTCGAGACCGATTTTCTTCAGCGCAGCCTGAAGGCACAAATGCGTGAAGCCAACCGGCAACAGGCCCGTTTTGTGATGGTGATCGGAGAAACGGAGTTGCAGGCAGGAGCAGGCCGCTTGAAGCATATGGTGAGGGGGGAAGAACGAACTGTCCCCCTCGGCGAACTTGAATCTGCACTGGTGTGAGCATGCCCAGGAGAAAGCAGGCAGATCCGGAGTATACGCTCAATGTCTTTCCGCGATTCGAGGAACGCACCCAAACCACCAGCACCGTGTTTGTCGTTCAAACGGTCAAGGAATTTATCAGCTTTCGCTACGAGATCCTCATCGAAAGCGACGTCGAGGGGAACACCATCAGCCTGAAGATCCGGGGACTTCGCACCACCCCCCTCACGATGCCGGATGTCGGGCCTGCCAGAGGAGTGCGGGAGTATCTCAACCTCAACGGGATCTACCGGCTCCACGTCACGAAGCTCGACGATGACTTCAACGAGTTCACACTGAACATCTCCGAGCAAGGGATCACGATCGACGGCACGAACGGCACTTCCTTCATTCGTGTTTCGCCACAACCCATACCACTTTCCTGAGAAGACGATGTGTCCACGACTACTTGAAATAGGCCCTTTCACCATCTACAGCTATGGACTCATGCTCGCGGTTGGGTTCATCGTTGCAAGCTATCTCCTGGGCGCGGAGCTGAAGAGAAAGAACATCGATCCCAACATCGGGAACACCGTCACCATGATCGCCGTGGTGGCAGGAATTGCAGGATCGAAACTCCTGTTCCTCATAGAGCATTGGGGGCAATTCATTGCCGACCCGATGGGAATGGCCTTTTCCCCTACAGGTCTGACCTTTTACGGGGGATTCCTTCTCGCTACCCTGATGATTTTTCTGTACGCCAGGAACAAGAAAGTCCGGTTCTTTTCCATTGCGGACGCCGTGTCACCCGGCCTGATCCTGGGGTACGGCATTGCACGCCTCGGATGCCATTTTGCGGGGGATGGTGACTATGGATTTCCGACCGACCTGCCATGGGGAACCGATTATTCCAATGGCACCTATCCCCCGTCCGTCGCCTTCAGAGGCTTCCCGGAAATCACCGGAAGGTATCCCGGCGGTGTCGTCCCGGATAACATCCTTTGCCACCCCACTCCCGTGTACGAGTTGATATTCTGCGCAATCATTTTCTCGATACTCTGGCGCTATCGAAAGAGCATCCATGGAAACGGAAGGATGTTTACACTTTACCTCATGCTTGCCGGATTGGAGCGGTTTTCCATCGAATTCCTGCGGTTGAACCCCCGCATTGCCTTGGGACTCTCGGAGGCACAATTAATCGCCATAGGCCTGATGATCGTCGGACTTGCCGGATGGATGGTCCTTTCCGGAAAACGGCGGACGGAGCATACCTGATGCAGGTGATTGAACTATACGTCACGGAGGGATGCGGACTGTGTAAGGAGGTCAGGAAGTTGCTGAAGGAGAAGCAGCGGCTTGCTCCGTTCGAGCTTCGCGAGATCGATCTCCATCCGGATCACCCAAAGTACGATGAATACTTTCTTGCCGTTCCCGTTGTGGTCGTGGACGGAACGCATGTGTTGCGAAGTGTGACCTCCGGGGCCCAGCTGGCCGGCGTCATGACCAAAGCACCCAAACCGTCTTTCGCTTTCTATGCGGGGAAATTTCTCGAAGCCCTTGGGATGGTGACGACGGCCTTCGGCTTCATGTACGGCTTGTTGGGAAATATGTGGATGGACTTATATTTCTTTCTCTCCGGTATCGGTGTTTTCCTTCTCGGTCTCTACCTCGAAAAACGTGACCAGCGCCGGCTGGAACGGCTGCGCGCGGCCTACGCTTCATCCGGTCCAACTTCCACGGCTCCGGGTTCCCCCTCTCCCTCTTTATGACAACCATGCTGACAGGGCGACAACCGGTACTCGAGGCGCTTCAATCGGGGAGCGCGCTGGAAAAGATCTTCATCCTCTTCGGCTCACACGGAGGCGCCATCCAGCAAATCCGGCGCCTTGCGAAACAACGCGGCATCCCCGTGGGGGAGGTGGACAAGCATCGGTTCAAGGCAATGTGCGACGACGAAGCCGCCCAGGGGGTTGCAGCCCAGGTTGGTGTGAAAGAGTATGTCGAGGTGGAGGAAATACTGGCCATGGCCCGGGAACAGGGTGAGCCACCATTTGTCCTTGTGCTGGATGAAATCGAGGATCCGCATAACCTCGGCGCGCTGATACGCACCGCGGAGTGTGCCGGTGTCCACGGAGTGGTCATCCCCAAACATCACTCGACCACAGTCAATCAAACGGTGGTCAAAACTTCAGCGGGGGCCGCACTGCACCTCCCGGTCGCACGCGTCACCAACATCGCCCAGGCCTTGGAATCGCTCAAGGAAAAGGGGTGCTGGATTATAGGCACGGAGATAGGGGGAGATCGCCACTACGATGATGTGGACTTCAACGGTCCGATCGCGATCGTCGTGGGGAGTGAAGGAAAGGGAATGCGTCGACTGGTCAAAGAGAAATGTGATTTTCTTGTCACGATTCCGATGTACGGAAAGATCGGGTCGCTCAATGCGTCGGTCGCGGGGGGATTGGTTCTGTACGAAGCGGCAAGGAAGAGACGGAAGCCGGGTAAGCAATCTTAGGAGGATAAGCAATATCGCGTACGGACCCGGAGGTCTCAAGGAAGCTCTCTTGCCAACAGCCCCCATCGGTGCACCATCCGTGGTTACGTCTCAGAGGTTTCCGCCTCCCCTTCCTTCATCAACCCGTACCGTTTCATTTTCGTGTAGAGGTGGCTTCGCTGTATGTCCAGTGATTCCGCTGTCTTGGAAATATTCCATTTGTTCAACTCGAGCTGCTTCTTGATAAAGGCCGCCTCCGCCCGCTCCTTAAACTCCTGGAACGTCCCCCCCGCATTCAGGATCGAATCGAATTCCCCCCTCCCCTGAACCACCCCGGCGTCGAGAAGCGCAAGGTCAATCGACATTCCCGGGGAAAGGATCGCCAACCGCTCTACGGTATTCTTCAACTCCCGCACATTACCCGGCCACGCAAGCGATGAAAGCTTCCCAAGTGCCTCCTCCGGGAACGACTTGCGGGGCAAACCGTTCCGCGCGCAAACCTCCTCCAGAAATGCTTCTGCCAGCAACGGAATATCCTCACGTCGTTCCCGCAACGGTGGGACGTGAATGGGAATAACCTTGAGTCGATGATACAGATCGTCCCTGAAATTTCCCCCTTGTACCTGTTCCTGGATCTCCTTATTGGTGGCAGCGATCACCCGGACGTCGACAGGGATCAGCTTATTGCCCCCTACTCGTTCCACCTTTCCTTCCTCCAACACCCTCAGCACCTTCGCCTGCGCCTGAAGGCTCATATCCCCGATCTCATCAAGAAACAACGTCCCGCCATCGGCCTGCTCGAACTTGCCGACGCGTTGTGCTGTGGCGCCGGTAAACGATCCCTTCTCATGCCCAAAGAGTTCCGACTCGATCAACTCCGCCGGGATGGCGGCACAATTGACTTCCACGAGAGGTTTGGATGTCCGCTTACTTTTCCGATGGAGGGCGCGCGCCACGAGTTCCTTGCCCGTTCCATTTTCCCCGGTGATCAGCACGCGCACGTCGGTCGGTGCGACCCGGTCGATGAGAGAGAGAATTTCCTTGATTTTCAGACTCTCGCCAAGAATCCGCCACTTCCCTTCGACTGACTCCCGCAGCTTGCGGTACTCTTCCGAGAGGTTTGCCTGATGAAGGGCGTTTCGGACCGTGACGAGAAGCTTGTCCCGATCGAGCGGCTTTGGGAGAAAGTCGAACGCGCCGAGCTTCGTGGCCTCCACGGCGGTTTCCACGGTGCCGTGGCCGGAGATCATGACCACCGGAAGATCAACATTTTTCTCCCGGACGCTCTGTAAAACCTCGAGACCATCCATGCCGGCCATTTTGACATCCAACAGCATGAGATCGGGCGGAGTCGCAGCGAGCTGCTTCAGGGCATGTTCACCGTTCTCGGCAAACGATACTTCGTACTTCTCGTATTCGAGGATCATCTTGAGGGAGTCGCGAACGCCCTTCTCGTCATCCACCACAAGGATTCGTTTCATACGTCAGTCGTCCACCCGTAAGTTGAAATAGTCCGACGGCAGCATGTTGCTGACCGTGATCAAATCATGTCCGAACCGTTCCCCCTGTCTGTTGGCCCGCTTATCGCGGGGGTCATCCACGCCGCCGACGATGAATTGCGCTTCCCCCCACTCGACAAAATTCCCGGAGGCACGGGCGACGTCGCGGGACTCGGAGGCATAGGCGATGTATGCCGAGGCAAAGAAATGCTGCAGTTTATCCTTGTCACCGTGTTCTCCCTCCGGCGTGTCGCGATAGAGCCGCGAGGGAAGGCTGTTCCGGCGTGCCAGAAACAGGCTGTCTTCTTCGAACGTCAATGGCAATCCGACTGCTCCGAGCACCGGCAACTTCACATCGACATTGCGATGTTCCAACGTCGCCATCATGGACAGGAACAGAGCGCGGGAGATATTGTACCGTGTGATCTTCAGGGACTTCATGTAAATGGCGTCCACGGCCCGCATATCTCCGCAAAGCCGAAGCAGAGTACCAAACCGCTCATCGCGCACATAAGCCCGAATCCGGCGGGTATCCTTGATCATTTCCGGCGTAAAGAGCTCGCCGAGTGCTTTGAACAGGGAAAACCCGTCATTCTCACCTTCGTCAAAACTCCATGTCAATCCATCCGGTCCGGGGTTGTCACCGCATTGGGCGGCGAGCGGAAGGGGGCCGAGGCCGAGAAGGGACACACACACCATCCATCGTGTTACGCAGACGCGCATACTCTGAACTCGATCGAGCCGTGATATTCCCGAAAAAAGGAATGGAGCATGGCCGGGACCTTACCGGAACAATCCTCAGTCACGTCTGAAGGATACCGGCATTGAACCTCGGGATGTCCGGGTTACAGTTTGCCATCTCTATTCCACGGGAAACGAGGTCGCGAGTTTCAACCGGATCGATAATTCCATCCACCCAAAGGCGGGCCGCGGCAAAGAGGGGGTCCAATTCCGTATTATAGCGGTCCTGAATCTCCTTCAGCAGGTTCCCCTGCTCCTCACTGGTGATATGCTTTCCCCCTTTTTCCATGGCCTGGACTTTGATTCCGAGGAGCGTCTCACTTGACTGCTTCCCCCCCATCACGGCGATTTGTGCCGAAGGCCATGCGTAGATCAACCGCGGGTCGTAGGCCTTGCCGCACATTGCGTAATTCCCCGCCCCATAACTGTTGCCGATAAGAAAGGTGAATTTTGGGACAACGCTGTTGGCGACGGCGTTGACCATCTTCGCTCCATCCTTGATGATCCCTCCCTGCTCTGCGCGGCTGCCCACCATGAACCCGGTCACATCCTGTAGAAAAACAAGCGGGATCAACTTCTGATTACAATTCATAATGAACCGGGCTGCCTTGTCGGCGCTGTCGCTGTAGATAACACCTCCGACCTGCATCTCTCCCCCTGAAGTTTTCACCACAGAACGCTGGTTGGCCACGATTCCGACCGCCCATCCGTCTATCCGGGCATATCCGGTGATGATGGTTTTCCCGAAGCCCGCCTTATACTCGTCGAAATCCCCTCCATCGATCAGCCGTGCGAGGATCTGAAAGGTATCGTAGGGTTTCGACCGATCGGCGGGAATAATCCCGTACAGTTCTTCGGAGGAGAATCGGGGCGGGCGCGGCGATTCACGATTGAACCCGGCCTGCGGCCGTCTCCCCAATTTTGAAACGATGCTGCGGATTTTTTCCAGACATTCACGGTCGTCCTTCATCTTGTGATCCGTCACGCCGCTGATCTCACATTGGACGGAAGCGCCACCGAGGGATTCGTTATCGATCTCTTCGCCGATCGCCGCCTTGACGAGATGAGAGCCTGCGAGGAAAACACTGCCTGTTCCTTCGACGATCATCGCCTCATCGCTCATGATCGGAAGGTACGCCCCGCCGGCGACACACGGCCCCATAATCGCGGCAATCTGAACGATACCCAGGGAGGACAAAACGGCGTTGTTCCGAAAAATCCGGCCGAAGTGCTCCTTGTCAGGAAAAATCTCCGACTGGAGTGGAAGGAAAACGCCCGCAGAATCGACGAGATAGACGAGGGGCAGCCTGTTCTCAAGGGCGATCTCCTGGGCACGGAGGTTCTTCTTGCATGTCATCGGGAACCACGCACCGGCCTTGACGGTCGCATCGTTGGCTACGATCACGACATCGCGGCCGTGGATCTTGCCGATTCCGAAGACCGTGCCCGACGACGGGGCACCACCATACTCTTCGTACATTCCATGGGCCGTAAACAACCCGATTTCCATGAACCGGCTCCCGGGGTCGATCAACGCCTCGATCCGCTCCCGGACAAACATTTTGCCCTTCTTCCGATGCCGCTCGATCGCAGCCGCACCACCCCCGAGTTTCACAAGGTCCGTTTGTCGACTCAGCGCACGGAGAAGCGAGCGGGTGTGTTCCTCGTTCTTCGAGTAGCCGGAATCCCGCTTTATTTCACTTCCGAGAAGTGCCATACTCTCCATGGCCGTAAAGGTACATGATTATTGCACGGGGGGTTGCATCCCCCTCATCCAAAGTGTGTAGACCAAACTCCTTGCCTCTTCAAGCTTCGGATTGAACATCGTCGACTGTACGGCGTATCCCAAAGCGCGTTTGTAATCCCCGGTATACGTCAGCGACCGGGCAAGCTGATAGAGCATGAGATCCTGACGGATACGTCTATCCTCCGCACTCGTATTCTGCATCTTGAGAACGGCACGGTACTCCTCCGCTGCTTGCGCGTAGAGGCCGGCATTGTAGTAGAGATCACCGAGCTTCGCCCGGTGATAATACATGCTGTCGCCGGTCAGGGCGATACTTCGTTTAAAGAGTTGTTCCGAGACCCGGATGTCTAGTCCACCGACACTGCTGGCAACGGCACGTTCAAAAGAAAACTTTTGCCATGCATACGCGCTGATCATTTCCGGATCGTCCGGCCGGAGTTCGGCCAACCGGCGCTGATGCTGGAGTTGCTCCTGGCCCCTGTTCAACTGCCCGCACAACGATGCCAGTTCCCAAAGAGCCCGGAAATCATCAGGATGAGACCGGACATACTCGGCGAGCATGGCGTAGGCCAGCACCCTGTTGCCGCGCGTCGATTCCGAATGGAAGAGCCCGACGTTCAGACGCTCCGTATCCGTCAGGCCCTGACTCAAGGAATACTTCCCCAGCCACGAGGGGACCGCTCCAAACGAAGTACGTTCATCGAACCGGTGCAGTTGAGTACTTCCTTCATTCATGAACAGCGCACGGGGGGCCCAATACTCAAGCAAGGGAAGCTGTTCCGTATTCATGGGACCAAGTCCAGCGTACTCCCGAAGTCGCTCCTGAGAAAGCATGCGGAGGGAATACACCGTCGCGACGTCGGTTACGTCGATGCGTTTGAGGTCAAGCCGGACCGGGTCCTCCGAAAGTTTCCGTTGCAGGAGTTGCTCATCGGGAACCTGCGGGTCCATCGAACCCACGAGCAGAACATCCCCGACGAGCGATTGCCACACTGAGACGTTCGGGAAAACGGATTGGAACGTCCTGGCAATCATTTTGAAGATTTCATCGTTCGTTTCATACAGCTGCACCCATTGGACCATCAGCCCACCCGGACGAAGGCGATTCCTGCATTCCCGGAGGAACTCCAGCGTGTAGAGATTACCTATCCCGGCAATCCATGGGTTGGACGGCTCGCTGACAATGACATCGTACCGGCCCAAGGTGAGGTTCAGGAAGGAGAGCGCGTCGTCGATGACGATCCGGACACGCGGGTCCTGCAACGGCTTGTTGTTCACCTCTTCAAAATGCACAGACGCTTCAATCACTTCCGACGAAATTTCCACACACTCGACCTTCTTCACGGGATGGGTCAGTATGCTCCCCACAGTGACACCGCTGCCGTAACCGATGACCAGCGCCGTTTCAGCATGGGGATGGAGAAGCATCGGGATCTGTCCAAGCAGCACCTGCGTCGGGAGGTCGACTTTCGATGACGCATCTGCCTTGCCATTCAGCATAAGGATTTTTTGCTCCCCTAACGCGCCGCGCCCCTCAACAACCCCCACCGTCATCGAAGTCCCTTCTTTATAATAGAGTACCTTCACCCGCTCAGTTGTTTGTTTGAATTCCGCATAACTGGAAGGGGGATCGACATTCCGGGCAATGTTCCGGAAGGTGCCGGAAAGCATCACCGACCGGTTCCAATCCGCACTCAGGGAAAAATATCCCAGGATGATGATTCCGCATGGGATAAGGATGGCCAGGCGTCGACGAACTCGTGCATCCGTATCGAGCGCAACCACGCCCGCGGCCAGCACGATGTTCACGACCATCGCAACCTCCATAGCATGACGCACTCCGATCGTGGGTATGAGAAGAAGTCCGGCAGCGAGGGATCCGATCACGGTTCCCATGGTATTCACGGAAAACACATTCCCGACCGATCGCCCCAGCACTGCCATATTCCGAATGGCAATCCGGCTTGCAACCGGCAATGTCATGCCGAGGAAAATTGTGGGGATGAACATGATCAGGAAACTGAATAAAAACTGGCTCCCAAGATAAAAGGGATAGGCGCCGGTGGTCCGGCTGAGCATATGGCCAACCTGCCAGAAAATGTACGGGATCATTCCATACAGGGGTAATGTCAATGCCATGGAGAGACCGACGCCAAGCTGACAGAGAGCCAAAAATCCGAAGAGATTTCTTATCTTTCCGAAGAGCGCTGAGACGAGCCAACTTCCGACCGTGATGCCGGAGATGAAGGCAACCACCATCAAGGAGTACGAGTAGGTGGAGGAGCCGAGGACAGGGATCATCAACCGGACCCAGGTCACTTCGTAGATCATCGATGTCAGGCCGGACAGACCCGCCACAACAAGTGCCATGGTCACCTGTCGGGAAGAGAACGAATACAGGACTTGATCAACTTCTGCGGGGGGATCGATGCGGGTGTCCGCTTCCTTCCGGGGCAAAGTCTCTCCAACAGGGAGACGTTGCCCCATCCAGACCAGAATCAGCGAGACAAAACCTATGAGAATATTGGTGACGGCCGCAGAGTACACCGTCACCGAGAGGCCGACCAGCGGAATAAGGGAGAACCCGGCCAACAGGGATCCGACAACGGCGCCGAAGCTGTTCAAGAAATAGAGCGTCGCGACATTGCGCCCCGCGTCCTCGATCCTTTCCGAAATAAACCGGACGAGGATCGGCAACGTCCCCCCCATCAGGATGGTGGGAAAGAGCAGGGTGAGGAGGCTCACCACCAGCTTCAGCATGAGAACTTCCGTACTGTCGCTTTGCAGTTGGAGGGAAATGACAACACTGGTGAAGGCTGATTTACACCAGTCGAGAAGCGTTGGATAGAACAGACAGTAGACACCGATCACGATCTCCAGCACGGCGTAGAGAAATAGCGGGCGTTTCGAAGTGTCCGCGCGCCGGCCCCAAAGCGCCGCACCGATCGCCAATCCCCCCATAAATGTTGCAAGGACAACGGTTTGTGCATAGGTTGTGTTGCCGAGGAACAGTGAGAGGTATTTGAACCATACCACCTGGTACATTAAACCTGTCGCGCCGGAGATGATGAACAGAAGCGCAATAATGCCGTAGAGAGTTTGTTTTTTCATGGACCCCGTGGTTGGGAATTACGTATGGAGGAGGTTCTTTGCGATGACCAGCCGTTGTACTTCCGAGGTTCCTTCTCCAATGGTAAGGAGTTTTACGTCCCGGTAGAACTTCTCGACAGGAAATTCTTTGATAAAACCATATCCTCCGTGAATCTGAACGGCTTCCGTGGCAGCCCTCTGGGCCGCCTCACTGGCAAAGAGCTTGGCCTGGGCGGCGATGAGATTGATATCCTCGCCTTTTGACTTCGCCAATGCAGCGCGACGGGTAAGCAGCCTGGAGGCCTCAAGCTCGGTCGCCAGATCGGCTATCTTGAACTGGATACCCTGGAAGTCACCGATCAGTTTTCCGAACGCCTGCCGCTGCTTTGCATAACGGATCGCTGCATCAAGCGCCCCCTGCGCCAATCCCACCGAGAGGGCTGCGATTCCCACCCTGCCGCTGTCAAGAACGGCCAGGGCCTGCTTGAACCCTTCCCCTGCATTTCCCAGGAGGTTCTCCTTTGGCACGCGGACATGGTCGAACATCATCGTCACGGTATCGCTCGCCCGCATGCCCAGCTTGTTCTCCTTTTTGCCGACGCTGACCCCGTCCCTCTCCCGCTCAACAATGAGGGCAGAAATACCCCTGTTCCCCTGCGTTGGATCGGTTTTTGCCATCACAACATAGGTCGAGGCGTAGGAGCCGTTGGTGATAAAACATTTCGAACCGTTCACCAGGTACGAATCGCCTTCCGCCGTGGCGGATGTCTTCAATCCGGAGGCATCGCTCCCCGACCCAGGCTCCGTCAAACACCACGCGCCGATTTTCGCTCCTGTGGCAAGGTCGGGAATGAACCTCCTCCGCTGGTCCGGATTGGCAAACATCGCAATGTGCTGGAGACACAGGCCGCTGTGTGCCGCAAGCGTCAGCCCCACTGAAGGGTCGACGCGGGAGATTTCTTCCATAATGATGATGAACTCGGAAGCGGAAAGCCCGGCCCCGCCGAGCTCCTCCGGGACAGTCACCCCGAGGAACCCAAGCTCGCCCATCTTTTTCACAATTTCCAGCGGAAACTCCTGGGCTTCATCATACTTCATGACGTGAGGTTTGATTTCCGCTTCTGCAAAATCACGCACAGAACGTTGAAGCAGTTTCATTTCCTCGGTCAAATCCAATTCTATTCCCGTATCAGCGCCGACGCCGTTGCTCATGCTCCCCCCCTATTTGAAATTGTTCCATGGTGATTTGTTTCTCCTGTTTGTGCCGGAAAGCGTTTGAAATCCTCCACAAGCATCGCGGCCAGATCGTACGGCGTGAGTTCTTTCCGATAGACCTTGGCCAGCCGAGCGGAGAGCTCGCCGGATCGATTGACATCCCAGAAATCCACTTGCAGCCGGTCATCGATGATTTCCCGGATGCGACGCTCGAGACGAACGGTACGTCGCTGTTCCAAGGTCTCGCTCGAGGCGAGGTACTCACGGTGTCGTTGAATCAGGGCGGCGACCTCCGCCACACCTTTTCCGTCGCTTGCCTGTGTTTTCACAACATCAGGCAGCCAATGATCCGCATCATGCGGCCTAAATCCCAGAATCATCTTGATCGACATCACGGCTTGGTCAGCACCGGGCCGATCAGCCTTGTTCAGCACAAAGAAATCACCGATTTCCATCAATCCGGCTTTCATGGCCTGGATCGCATCGCCCGACTCCGGGACGAGGACGACGATGGTCGTATCGGAAGCGGCTGCAATATCGAGCTCCGATTGGCCGACACCCACCGTTTCCATTAATACGATCTCATAGCCCGCCGCGTCGAGAATGTCCGCAGCTTCTTTCGCTTTTTTGCTTAATCCACCCAGGCTTCCCCGGGACGCCATGCTGCGTATGAACACTCCCGCATCAAGTTCAACTTCCGACATACGGACACGGTCCCCGAGAAGAGCGCCCCCCGTAAAAGGACTCGTCGGATCGACAGCAATAATTCCCACCGTCCGACCCTCGCCGCGAAAATGCTTCGCGAGCTTGTTGGTCAGCGTGCTTTTACCCGCTCCCGGTGGACCCGTAATTCCAATCCGGTACGCGTTCCCGGTCCGGGCATACACTCCGTTCAGCAACTCCACTGCGGAAGGCGCATCGTTCTCCACAAGCGAAATCGCCCGTGCCACGGCACGACGCTCTCCCTGATGCAAACCCTTCACGATATGGTCGATCGCGGCCTTCAACAGACATCCTCACTGTTGTTTCCGAAAGTATTCGGCAGTCAGTTGCAGTCCCTCCTCAAGGGTCACAGTCGGACTCCAACCCCATGCCCGCTGGATGTTCTTGAAGCTGATGACGCTGCGCTTCTGTTCCCCCGGCTTTGCAGGTCCATGGGTCTCCGGCGTCGACGGGCCCAGGATTCTGGCGAGACTTCGAAACAGAACGTTCACGTCGGTTTCCACTCCGGTCCCGACATTAAACGTATGGGAGCCTTCTGCCTGAAGAGCAAGAACGTTTGCCCGCACCACATCCCCGACGTACGTATAGTCGCGAGTCTGCGTCCCGTCGCCGTTGATCAAAGGCTGTTCACCCTTGAGCATTTTGCCTGCAAAAATCGCGACGACCCCTGCTTCCCCATGCGGGTTTTGTCTCGGACCATAGACGTTAGCATAGCGCAAGATAGTGTACTGCTTGCCGTACGTTTCCTTGTAGAAAAAGAGATAGTGCTCTGTGGAGAGCTTTGAGATCCCATAGGGAGAAAGCGGCCGGGTCGGATGCTCCTCGTCGGCAGGAAAATAGTCCTGTTCCCCGTAAATTGCCCCTCCGGTCGAGGAAAAAATAAATTTTGCCACTCCGTGCTTCCGTGCAGATTCCAAAACGTTCAGCCCGCCTATCACATTCACCCCCGCGTCGAATTGCGGATCGGCAACCGAGCGACGCACATCCATTTGCGCTGCGTGGTGATTCACGACATCGATGGCGTGTTCCTTGAACACTTTTTCAAGTACGGAGTCACGGATATCAAGTTGGTAAAACAGTGCCTTCGGATGAAGGTTCTCCCGCCTTCCGCTGGAAAGATCGTCGACGACCACAACAGTGTGCCCCCCTCCGACGTACGCATCGACGATATGGGAACCGATAAATCCGGCTCCGCCGGTTACAAGGATCTTCAACGCGTCTTCTCCTGTGTTATGCGCTTAAGTGCTTTTTGGCCTATATCGGACCGATAGTACGCCCCATCGAATGCGATTTTGCTGACGGCCGTGTAGGCATTCCTGATGGTTCCCTGCAGATCATGATCGTATCCGATGGCGGTGACCCCGAGAACCCTTCCACCGGATGTCAGGATCTCCTCCCCTTCCTTCTTTGTACCGGCATGAAAGACCATGATGCCGTCTTCAGCCTTGAATGAATCGAGCCCTCTGACAACAGCGCCTGTCTCGTAATCATCCGGATATCCTCTGGATGCCATCACGACGCAGACGGCTGAGGCCGGGTGCCGCCCCACGGTCGCGGGATCCAGTTTTCCCCGGGCCACGGAGAGAAACAGGTCGGCGAGGTCGCCTTGGATGAGCGGGATCACGACCTGCGTCTCCGGATCGCCGAAGCGACAGTTGTACTCGATGACCTTGGGGCCTGTTTCGGTGATCATGAGGCCGCAATAGAGGCATCCGGTGTAGGGCGTTCCTTCCGCTTTCATACCTCTCAGGGTCGGCCCGATAATTTCCTGTTCAACACGTTGAAACATTTCCGCTGTCACGATGGGAGCAGGTGCATACGCGCCCATACCCCCGGTGTTTTTGCCAAGGTCCCCGTCCAGAATACGTTTATGATCCTGCGCAGCCGCGAGTGTAATGGAGCGCTCGCCGTCGGTTACGGCAAACACAGACGCCTCCTCTCCCGCCAGAAACTCCTCGATCACCACCCTTTCCCCTGCCGGACCGAACGCGTGATGAACCATGATATCGGTAAGGGCTGCAATCGCAATCTCGGCGGTCTCACAGATCAGTACACCTTTACCCGCGGCAAGTCCGTCCGCCTTCACCACAATCGGGGGAACCAATTCATGGATGAATCGTTCCGCCTCGAACCGTTGTCCCACCGTGAAGCTTTGATACCGCGCGGTGGGGATACCGTACCGAGTCATAAAATCTTTGGAGTACACCTTGCTCCCTTCCAACCTCGCGGCAGCTTTCCTCGGACCGAAAATCGGGAGTCCGTTTGTTTCAAAGAGGTCGACGATCCCCTGCACGAGCGGTCCTTCGGGCCCGACGACGGTCAGGTCAATTTCTTTTTCCCTGGCAAATCGGAGAAGACCATCAAGATCCGTCGGTTTAAGGGGAACAAGTTCACAATGCCGGCTGATTCCTGCATTGCCGGGGGCGCAATACAGCTTATGGACGCGGTCGCTGTGGCGCAGTTTCCAGACAAGCGCATGTTCCCGTCCTCCTGAACCGATCACCAGCACGTTCATGCGACGCGTTCCTCCCTCCGCACCAATGCATTCTTATCAATGTCCATCAAGGCTTCGAATTGTTTCGCCAGCTCCCCGGTCAACTGAACGCGATTATACCTCCGTGCAAATTCGGCGGGAATCGGCTTCAGGTCGTTCCGCTCATAACGTGCAAAGAGGTCCAGTAAAGCCTGCTCATGCGCGCCGACATCATTCAGCGGAAGACAGACACCGGCCTTGCTCTCCAGGATCAACTGCTTGACATGCCCCTCCACCACCGACGCCAGGATCGGTTTGCGGGTGCCGATATATTCGTACAGCTTTCCGGGAGATTGGTACAGATTGTCCAGAACAAACCAGAGGAGGTCCGATTCCAGAAGCTTTCCTATGCACTCTTTGTGTTCGAGATATCCGGTAAAGTTCACATCGTTCTGAAGACCAAGCTTGTTGACCAGAAGTTGGTCCTCCCCGCGTATGTTGCCGATCAACGTAAGCTCAATTCTTCCCCGCAGGGTCGGCGATGCCTGGAAAATATTATGAAGGGCATGGAGAAGAACGGAGGGGGTGCGCTCCGCATAAAAAGTCCCTGCATGGGCGATTCGAAGCTTGTTCCGTCGAGGGGGATGCGAAACCCGGCCGGTGTCAAGATCATCCGGATCGTATCCTTGTGGGATAATCACGACATCCTGAAAGTCGAGGGCCAGGTAGTGCTTCAAAATACTCTCCTTGACGCTCCTCAGGGTCACGACAACTTTGTCGGCGGCCTTCAACACACTCTTCTCCATCCGATAATGCGCGTAGCGATGGACGGGAGTCGGATAGTACTTGAAGGGATATTCAAGCCAGGCGTCGCGATAGTCCAGAACAACGGGAAGTTTGAACCGGTGCTTCAACTCCCGGGCAATGAGGAAATCGGTCTGGGGTGGAGCAGTCGCAAAGATCAAGTCGAAGGGCTCCCGTTGCAGAAGGTCCGATGCAACTTTCAGGGCACTGGATTTCCAGCCGATTTTCGTGTCGGGGAAGAAAACGGAGTCGCCGCAGAACTGGAGGAACTTCCTCATCCGTTCCGAGGGCATTTTGACGACCCCCTGTTTCTTGAATAACCGATTTGCGTCGAGGGAACTCGCCCGGACGATGTTCGCTCCTGCCTGCTCCACCTCGGCCAGCAATGTTTCGTCTATGGCATAATACCCGGTCTTCCCGACCGTCAACACTGTTGGCTTCCATCCATACTTGGGAAGGTACTTGACGAACTTCGCCGTCCGCTGAACCCCGCTGAGTCCCATGGGGGGAAAGTAATACGCGATCACCAGCACATTGCGCATAGCGTTTGTCATACCACGATCAATTCCTTCGGGGACCGATTCAGCACTTCCCCATGGTCTTTGTGGATCAGCAGATCATCTTCAATACGAACCCCGCCGAAGCCGGGAAGATAGACTCCCGGTTCGATGGTCACGACGTTGCCCGCAACGAGGACGTCGTTACTGAGTCTGGACAAGCGCGGAATTTCATGGACCCGCAGTCCCAGACCATGGCCGAGGGAATGGGTAAAGTACTTCGCCAGATTCCCGCGCCGCAGGGATCGTCGGCTCAGGGCATCGAGCGCTCTCCCGGACATGCCCGCGTGTGCTGCCCCGATCGCCAGTTCCTGTGCCTGCAACACCGCAGTATAGATGCCTCTCGCTTTGCGCGAAGGAGCGCCGACTGCGACCGTCCTTGTGAGATCGCTATGGTACCCCTCGAACCGGCAACCGAAATCGAGCGTCACCAGTTCTCCCTTGCGAACGATTTTCTCCGATGCACGAGCATGCGGGAAGGCACCTCGTAGGCCGCTCGCGACAATCGGCTCGAACGCATCGGCATCCGCGCCGTACTTCCTGTGCCAGTAGCTGATCTCCGCGGCAATCTCTTTTTCCGCCAGTCCCGGCTTAAGGATGGTCAGGAGTTTCTTAAAAACTTTGTCGGTGATTGCCACAGCGCGTTTGATTCGCTCAATTTCGGAATCATCCTTGACTGTTGCAACACCCTCGATCAACCCGGATGTCAGGACAAATCGCTTCTTCGGAAACAGTTTCTTGAGGCTCCCCATGGAAGCAACAGAGAGATGTTGCGCTTCAACGCCGATGCGTCGCTCATGGCGAAACAGTCCGTACTGGCTGATCTCACCCCACAAACTCCCTTTTGCGATGAGAATTCCTGCAGAAAGCACCTCGTCCCGGACCTGGTCTGCATAGCGGCCATCCGTGAGAAGCCAAAGTGAATCCTTGGTGAGAACAGCCACGGCGTGTGACCCGGAGAAACCCGAGAGGTATCGAATATGGGGAAGGGAGGTAACCAGGAACGCGTCGAGACGGGAACGCACCACCCGATGTCGAACCTCTTCAACCCTTCGTGCCTGGGGACTCCTCTGGAGCATCGCGCAGTGGCTCGTTCGTCGGAAGGATGGTTAGAGGTGGTAGTTGGGGGCTTCTTTGGTAATGGAAATGTCGTGCGGATGGCTTTCGCGCAGTCCGGCATCCGTCATCCGGATAAACTGCGTCCGCTGTTGCATCTCGGCGATCGTGCGACAGCCGCAATAACCCATCGCAGCACGCAGTCCACCGACCATTTGATGAATAGTTTCGCCAATGGACCCCTTATAGGGGACGCGGCCTTCAATGCCTTCCGGGACAAGTTTCTGGATATCGTCCTCCACATCCTGGAAGTATCGATCCCTGGCCCCCCGCTTCATGGCTTCGAGCGATCCCATCCCCCGGTACAACTTATAGCTCCGCCCTTCATACAGAACTTTCTCGCCGGGACTTTCATCGACCCCGGCAAAGAGCCCACCCACCATAACCGAATCGGCCCCCGCCGCGATTGCTTTCGCAATATCCCCCGTCTGCTTGATACCGCCGTCCGCGATCAGGGGAACCTTCGAACGTACCGCCACTTTCGCGCATTGCATGATTGCTGTGACCTGTGGAACCCCGACACCTGCAACCACACGCGTGGTGCAGATCGATCCGGGACCGATTCCAACCTTGATCGCATCGGCTCCTGATTTCACAAGGTCTTTGGTCGCTTCCCCGGTTGCCACATTGCCGGCGATGAGTTCGATATCATACTTCGATTTGATCCGCTTCACCATCTCCAGAACGCCCCTGGAATGACCGTGCGCCGTGTCGACCACCACCACATCCACTCCGGCCTGAACGAGAGCACCAACCCGCTCCAGCGTATCGCTGGTGACGCCAACAGCGGCGCCTACACGGAGCCGACCGAGCTTGTCCTTACACGCAAAGGGGTATCGCTTCTTCTTCTGAATGTCCTTGAAGGTAATAAGTCCCTTCAGCTTTCCGTGCTTATCCACAACCGGAAGCTTTTCGATGCGATGCTTCTGCAAAATAACTTCCGCCTCTTCCAGCGTGGTTCCGACGGGCGCCGTAATCATCTTGCCGTTGGTCATCACCTTGGCAACTTCGAGGTCGAGGTTCGGTTCGAATCGCAGGTCCCGGTTAGTCAGAATACCGACGAGACTTTCGTTCTCGACGATCGGGATCCCCGAAATCGAGTACTTGCGCATGACCTCAAGCGCTTCACGGACAGTCTGCCGCGGTGAGAGCGTGATGGGATGGCGAATCATGCCGCTCTCCGAACGCTTCACCTTATCGACTTCTTCCGCGTGCCGCTCTACGGACATGTTCTTATGAAGAATCCCTATCCCTCCTTCGCGCGCGATCGCAATTGCCATGCCGGACTCCGTCACGGTATCCATGGCTGCGCTCATGATCGGGATGTTCAACTCAATCAGCCTTGTCAACCTTGTCCGTACATCCGTCTCTCTCGGTAGCACCAGGGATTTTGCAGGCACGAGAAGCACGTCGTCGTATGTTAATGCTTCACCGATCACTTTTTTGAACGCCATAGAATCCTCTTGACCTTCTTACACATCGTTACGTGAACGCCCCGATGCCGGTGATGTCTTCACCGATGATCAGGGTATGCATTTCATGGGTGCCTTCGTACGTTTTCACCGATTCCAGGTTCGCCGCATGGCGCATCACCGGGTACTCATTCAGGATTCCGTTCGCGCCCAGAATCTCACGCGCCATGCGGGCAATCTCGAGGGCGTGGTAGACATTATTCCGCTTGGCCATCGATACCTGGTTGAATTTCGCCTTCCCCTGATCCTTCAGTCGCCCGAGCTGAAGACAAAGAAGCTGTCCTTTTGTGATTTCCGTGACCATATGGACAAGTTTTTCCTGTGTCATCTGGAACGCCGCAATCGGTTTTCCAAACTGGATACGTGATTTTGCGTAGGACAGGGCCGTATCGTAACACGCCATGGCCGATCCCAACGCGCCCCACGCGATACCATATCGTGCCTGGGTAAGACACATCAAAGGCGATTTCAATCCGCCGGAACCCGGCAGAATATTCTCTTCGGGGATCAGGCAATCCTGAAATACCAATTCGGAGGTCACGGACGCCCTGAGGGAATGTTTCCCCTTCATCTCCGGGGCGGTAAACCCCTTTGTTCCCTTCTCGACCAAGAATCCCTTAATCTCTCCCTCCAGTTTCGCCCACACAACGGCGACGTCGGCAATCGTTCCATTGGTGATCCACATCTTGGCCCCATTCAGGACATACCCCCCCTCCCTTCGCTCAGCCCGCGTGATCATCCCTCCGGGATTCGAGCCGAAGTCCGGTTCCGTCAATCCAAAGCATCCGATTTTCTCGCCGCGCGCAAGTCCCGGAAGCCAGTGATCCTTCTGCTGTTCCGTTCCGAACGTAAAGATCGGGTACATCACGAGCCCGCTCTGCACCGAAGCAAAACTGCGAACACCGCTGTCCCCCCGCTCCAACTCCTGCATCATCAGCCCATACGCAACATTATTCAATCCTGCGCATCCGTACCGCTCCGGGAGCGTAGGTCCAAACAACCCGATCTCTGCCATTTGGGGAACCAAATCCATGGGAAATGTACCCGCCTCATAATGCCGTTCGATGACAGGGAGAACGTTATCGTCAACAAACTCGTGCACGGTATTGCGGACGAGAAGTTCGTCTTCGGACAACGCCTCATCGATGGTATAATAGTCCAGGCCTTGATACGCCGACATGAAAGATTCCTCGAAGGGAATGAGATGTGTCTAGAATAAACGACAGGAGGGATTCTTGCCCGTCGAATGTGGCAAAAATTAGTTAATTAAGCCGCGAAAGTCAAGGTAAGGAACGGTCGGGGGAAAAATAAGAGAGCCAGTTTCTCAATCGTCCCACCATAGGCGACCGATAACTGGCTCATCAAGAAGGAGGTAGCTTTTTTAATGCTCCCAACATTTAGACGGCACGATCCAAAAAAAGTTGCACTGGATCCAAAAAAAAATCAGAGGGAAACCATATATGAACAATGAGGGGAGTAGAGGTAAAGAGTGCGGCCGGTCAAGAGCTTACGCGTTATTCCCTGGCGGCGGGACCTGAAGCTTGTACCGTTTGATCTTCAGGTAGAGCGTTTTGGTTGTAATACCGAGGATTTCTGCAGTTTTCACCCTGTTCCAATTGTGATGCTCAAGAACCTTTTGTATGTGAATCTTCTCGAGCTCCTCCAGGGACACCAGCGGTGGAGTTCCATTGTTCGATGGCGCCACTGCCTGAGATGGAACCTGCTGTGCAAGAGCGGGGTTAATCCACAGGTCGCGGGGTTCAATAACCTCACCTTGTGAAAGGATGGAAGACCCCTCAATCACATGTTCTAATTCACGCACGTTACCGGGCCAATCATATTGCATGAGCAATGCCAGGGCCTCAGGACTTACCGTTTTTGTCTTGGATTTCGATTTACGTTTAACAAAGTGTGCTATGAGAAGAGGGATGTCCTCTTTCCGCTCTCTCAAGGGCGGGATCTGAATACTGACCACATTCAGCCGGTACAGAAGGTCCTCCCGAAACTTCCCCTCCTGAACCTGCTTCTGGAGGTCCTTATTGGTGGCTGAAACCACCCGTACGCTGACATGCATGGAAGCGGTGCCCCCCACACGGCGGAATTCCCCCGTCTCGAGAAAACGAAGGAGCTTTGCCTGCGTCGGCTGGCTGATATCCCCAACCTCATCAAGGAAGAGCGTGCCACCATCCGCCACTTCCACCAAACCCTGTTTGGCGGAATAGGCATTGGTAAACGACCCTTTTTCATGGCCGAAGAGTTCGCTTTCCAGCAGCTGGTCGGGAATCGAAGCGCAGTTCACTGCTACGAACGGGCGATCTTTATGCGGGCTTTCGTTGTGGAGCAGGTGGGCTACAAGCTCCTTGCCCGTTCCGCTGGGGCCTTGGATCAGAACAAACGCCTCGCTGGCAGCCACCTTCCTGACATTCTCAATGACATTTTTAAATGCCGGGCTTTCCCCGATGATGCCGCTCGACCCCGTGATGCGGTTCAGCTCGTTGTACATCACCTTTTTGTCAATGACAAGTTGACGCCGGTCAAGCGCGCGGCTCATGGTAGCGAGTAGCTGATCGGTATCGTACGGTTTGCTCACAAAATCATAAGCGCCAAGTTTCATCGTCTCGATGGCGGTTTTATAGTCGACGATGTTGGTGAGCATGATGACTTGCGTGGTGGGGGCGTGCTCGTTGATGAACCTCAGGACATCGATGCCGCTGACGCGGGGCATTTTGATGTCAAGCAAAACAATGTCGTAGATTTTGGATTGGAGGAGGTTGATTGCCTCGGTACCGTTCAAGGCAACGTCGACGTCGTATCCGCCGAGCTCTTCGAGTTCGGTCTTGAGGAGAAACGTGATGGATTCTTCGTCGTCAACTACGAGGATTTGGAACTTCTTCGGCATGAGGCTCCCCGGCGCGATGGGGTTAGACTCCACTTAGAACGCGCTCAACAGTCGTAAGCAGGTCGACAAGATCGTAGGGTTTGCTGACAAAATCCTCCGCGCCGAGTTTCTTCGATTCGATCGCATTCTTCAAGTCGGCAAAACCGGTCAGCATGATCACCTTGGTGTCGGGATGGGTTTCCTTGACAAATTTCAGCACTTCGAAACCGTCGACATTGGGCATTTTGATATCGAGGAGAATGAGGTCGAACTCGTCCTTCTTCAGGATCTCGATTGCCTCCGAACCGTCAGCCGCCGACGCTACCTTGTATCCCTCCCCTTCCAGCTCTGAACTCAGAACCGTCCGGAGAGCATCTTCATCGTCGACAACAAGAATTCTGTTTTTTTGAGGCATAGATCGATCTCCTTGAGAATCAGCCCTCCGCCCCATGGTCCGTGGGCAATCCGTATTGCAGAGAGCGCAAAGTGCGGGCAGTATAGAGAATTTCCCTCTGAAATGCAACCGTCGGAATCACCTCACGGGAATACCCCCTCATGAAGTCCTTCGTTGCAACTCAAAGGAACTTCCCTTACCTTTTCGTACTTATGACCGAGTCCCCCTTCCCGACACAGCACAAGCTCATCCATGTTCTCCTGGTAGACGACGATATCAGTTTTGCGAAACTCGTCCAGCACCACCTCCAAAAATTCCAGAACCGCGAGTTCAAACTCATCTGGAAAGAGAATGTCGAAGAAGCGCTGCTGGAAGTACAGCAAAACAAGGCGCTCGACCTCATCCTGACGGACTATGTTTTGCAGGGGTCCAACGGGCTTGAATTCTGCCTGCAACTCAACGAAATGAATTCCGAGATCCCCATTGTCTTCATTACCGCCACACGCGATTTCAAGCTTGCCATTGAAGCCATGAAGCTGGGCGTGGAGGACTTCCTGATCAAGGAGGATCTGGCCGAGTCCATTCTCCCCCGCACGATCGTCAACGTATTGGATCGCGTTCGGATACACAAGCAGATCAAGGCAGTTGAGAAACGCATGCTCATCGCGGAAAAGCGGGCGGAGGCGATCCGCGAGTTAGTCGTGACAGTGTGCCACGAGTTTAATAATCCGCTTGCAGCCATCAAGATCAGCGCCGACCTCATCAGACGCCAGCCGTTGTCGGATGCCGACAACGCAGTGTTGAAGCAATTTGACGAGAATTTCCACAAGATCGAAGCGGAAATCAAGCGCCTGCGTGACATCAATTTTGAAAAAATCGATTTTCATGGCGCCGCCGTTCAGGGGAAAACGGAGAGTTGATCCGTGTCGGGAGCACGGAACAAGCGGTTGCATCTCAAGGCAAAGTTTCCTATACTATTGAGCGTTTGATGGAACTAACAAGTCGTACCTGCACGCGTCCACCGAGTGTATTGACCAACGATGTCGTATAGAATAAGGCTCAAACAACCCGCTCACAAGTTTCCCGGTAACCCGAATCCCCAAAAGTGTCCCGCCCAAGAAGCGGGACACTTTTTTTATTCCCTGTTCGCACAAGCATGACGATTGCCGATATTGAACAGTTCTTTGAAACCTGGGCCCCTTCATGGACGGCGTGGGAGAGAGACGCCATCGGACTGCAGGTCGGGGATCGCGAACGAAGGATCCGTCGGGTTCTCGTTGC
The DNA here is from genome assembly GCA_040882165.1 of Bacteroidota bacterium. GTDB lineage: Bacteria > Bacteroidota > Ignavibacteria > UBA10030 > UBA10030 > UBA6688. The sequence continues at coordinate 8,107 of JBBEBV010000027.1, read as the reverse complement.
ACTCGACGTCACGCGGGAAATCGTCGGGGAAGCCATTGCCAAAAAGGCCGACCTCATCGTTTCCCATCACCCCCTTCTGTTTCACCCCCCTTCCTCCATCACAACCGGGGATGAGACCGGAAGGCTGGTGCTGATGCTGGCAGAAAAGCGGATCGGGGTCTACTCGGCGCACACGAATTTGGATTTCACGAGGGGGGGTGTCAGCTTCGCCCTGGCGGAAGCTCTCGGTCTCCACGAAATCGAATTCCTCTCTCCGCTTAAGGATACGCTGGCGAAAATCGCCGTCTTCGTTCCGTCCGGTTATGTCGATGCGGTCGCCGAGGCCATGAGGAAGGGGGGCGCCGGTGCGATCGGGCACTACGACTCGTGTTCGTTCAGAATCGCCGGCACAGGAACCTTTCGGGGTTCGGCGTCGTCGAATCCGTTCCTCGGTGAAAAGGGAAAACTGGAGACCGTTGACGAAACGCGAATCGAAATGATCGCCCCGAGCGCGAACATCCCGTCCATCATCACAAACATGAAAGCAGTGCATCCGTACGAAGCAGTAGCGTACGACGTGTATCCGCTTCAAAACGGAAACCCGGATCATGGGATGGGAGCAATCGGGAACCTCGCGAAGCCGATGGACCTCCGATCATTTCTGAAAGGCATTCGGGTCGCACTCGATGCGGAGGCTGTGCGTTACACCGGCCGGTTGAACAGGCGGGTACAACGGATTGCCGTTTGCGGCGGAAGCGGCTCTGACCTGCTACCGAATGCCCTCACTGCCCATGCCGACGCGTTCATCACGGCCGATGTCAAGTATCACACGTTCCATTCGGCCGGCGACCGAATTGTTTTGATCGACGCGGGACACTGGGAAACTGAGCACGTCATCCTGAAACCGATCGCGCAGAGGCTGAAACAGTACTCCCGGACGTCGGGGGAATCACTGGAAGTATTCACAACGAACTTACGAACAAATCCAACACACTTTCTTTCATCATAAGCTAAGGAGCAGTATTTGGAAAAGCGATTACGTCTACTGTACGCCCTCCAGCAGGTTGATTCCGGATTGGATGAACTGGTGGAACTGAAAGGGGACCTTCCACGACTCGTCGCAGACCTGGAAGGGCAGCTTCAAACCAAGGGACAAAAGAAGCTGGAGTTTGAAAAACTGATCAAGCATTCCATCGTCCGCAGGGACGAGATTGACCTGGACATCATCACCACCCGGGAGAAAATCGAGAAATACAAGGAACAACAGTTCCAGATCAAAACGAACAAACAATACGACGCCCTCACGCGGGAAATCGACCAATCCCAGGAAAAAATCACGCTGCTTTCGAAGGAGATGGATACAATCGAGGGAAAGGCGTCGGTGGCAAAAGGCGATCTTGAGGTCCTTCTCCCCGAGATTGAAGAATTGAGCAAAGAACTCGGGGAACGGAAAACGGAGTTGAAGGAAGTGAACCAGGAGCACGAGGAAGAGGAATTGCGGCTGCAACATGAACGTGAGAAAATCATCGTTCGTGTGGACAAAAACGACCTGCGGTTGTATGCGCGTGTCCGGAAGGCGTTTGGGGGAAAAGCTGTCGTGGCGGTCCGCAGGAACGCTTGCGGGGGTTGCTTCAAGAAGGTCACTCCCCAGTCCCTCGTGGAGTTGCGCAAGAACGAGAGGCTGATCATCTGCGAGCACTGCGGTCGGTTGATGGTGTCTGACGAGGTCGTCGAAACGTATTCAAGCGCACTATGACCATCCTTGCCTTTACGGACGGCGCCTCAAGGGGCAACCCGGGTGAGGGGGGGATTGGCGTCATCCTCAAAGACGTGCAGGGAACCACGCTCAGCCGTCTCTCCGGCTATCTTGGCGAAACGACCAATAACATCGCTGAATACTCCGCCCTCCTGGCCTGCCTCAAGGCTGCGGGGAAGACCAAATGTTCCAGTTTGGTCGTTCACTCTGACAGCGAGCTCATGGTGCGCCAGATGACGGGTCGGTATCGCGTAAAGGATGCAACCCTGAAAAAGTACTTTCAAAAAGTACACGAACTCCTTCAATCCGCTCCGTTCACCTTCCAGATCAAACACATTCCGCGAGAGCAGAACAAGGAGGCCGATCAAATGGCGAATTTGGGTATCGATTCGAAAAGGCCGTTGAGTGCCGTCGCGTTGGATGAGTAGGTGCATGGAGAATACGAATCGGTGAAATTGTTGGTGAAGGCGGCGCCATGGATGGGAACTCCCCTCACCGGAGGATGTTGTCGATGGTAATACTTGGAACAATGCTGTAACTCGCAGGTGGGTCGGCCAGGCAGTCGCTCTTCACTTCGGTGAAGAGAGGAAAGTCCGAACACCACAGGGCAGGGTGCCCCGAGTTAATCGGGGGTCTTGCGGGCCATATCCCGCAGGAACGGATCGTGTCACAGAAAACACACATCCCGTCCGCGTGAGCGGACGAGAAACAGGTGAAAAGGTGGTGTAAGAGACCACCGCTCGTTCAGTAATGAACGGGGCAAGATAAACCCCACCCGGTGCAAGACCACGTAAGTCATGGTTGAAGCTGCCCGCTTCTGTCCCGCTCCGCGGGGCACCGTGACGGGTAGGTCGCATCAGAGAAATGACTGCCTCCCCTGCCTCCGGGCGGGGAAGACAGAATTCGGCTTATCGGCCACCAACCTGCGATTTTTTTTGTCCCCGTGGAAACGTACCTCCGCCGGGGGCGTACCCATGCAACCGAATCCTCTCCATGCCCCTCATAAAAGAATATCGGTGGACTTTTCCGGAGCAAGATCCGTCAGTGGACTCGTTGGCGTTCCAGGAAACTGCGAAACGGCTCGGCGATGAGTTGACGATTTCCCCTGTTCTAGCGGAGATCCTTTCCAGAAGAGACATTCGCACGTTCGAAGAGGCGCGCTCGTTCTTCCGCCCCAGTTTCTCCGATTTGAACGATCCGTTTCTGATGAACGATATGGATCGGGCAGTCGGTCGCATCGTGCAGGCGCTGGCAAAGAAAGAACGGATCCTGGTCTACGGTGACTACGATGTCGACGGAACAAACGGAACGACGCTCCTGTGGACCTTCCTGAAGAGCATCGGTGGCGCAGTCTCCTACTTCATCCCTGATCGCATCAAGGACGGCTACGGACTTTCGCAAGTCGGGATCGATCGGGCAAAGGAACTGGGTGTAACCCTCCTGATTTCCATCGACTGCGGCGTCACGGCCATTGAACCCGTTCGCATGGCGCAGTCCGTGGGGATCGATGTGATCGTCTGCGACCACCACCAGCCCGGAGACCAATTCGCACAGCCCTTCGCCCTGCTCGATCCGCTCAAGCCGACCTGCTCGTTCCCCTTCAAACATCTCTCGGGATGTGGAGTGGGATTCAAACTCATCCAGGCGCTTTGCACACACGAGACAATCCAGTCACGTCTCACCGACGACCCCAACACCATCCTCACCTCGTACCTCGACCTTGTCACGCTCGCGACGACTGCTGACATCGTCCGGCTCACAGGGGAAAACCGTGCTCTGGTCAAATTGGGACTCGATCTTATCAACTCGAACCCGCGCCCCGGCATCCGCGCTCTGATTGAAACGGCCGGACTCAAGCCGGGAAAGATCACGGCGGGACAGATTATCTTCGTACTTGCTCCACGCATCAACGCTGTGGGAAGGCTCGGAAATGCCATGCGGGCCGTGGAGCTGCTTACCTCGGACTCGTACGAAAACGCCCTTGAACTTGCCCGGGTCGCTGAAGAGGAGAATCGGAATCGACGCAAAATCGACGAGGATACGTTCCTCGAGGCCCAGAAACTTGTCGAGAACTTTCCCGACGTTGATCAAGAAGGGGCCATCGTTCTCCACCAGGAAACCTGGCATCCGGGCGTCATTGGCATCGTCGCCTCCCGGCTGGTCGAGAAGTACTATAAACCGACCGTCATGATGACCACCATTGACGGGGTTGCGAAGGGGTCGGCACGGAGCGTCTCCGGCTTCGACATCTATCAGGCCCTGAAGCGGTGTGAAGACACCATGATCCAGTTTGGCGGACACAAGTATGCGGCTGGACTTTCCGTGGAAGTGAGCCGCGTCAAGGAATTCAAGGATGCCTTCAACACCGTCGTCAAGGAGCTCATGACCGAGGAATTACGCACCCCCGAGATCAAGGTTGATGCGGAGCTGAACCTTTCGGAATTGACCCCGAAGTTCGTACGCATCCTCAGCCAGTTTGCTCCCTTCGGACCTGGCAATATGCGTCCGGTGTTTGTTGTTCGCAATGTGGAACTCGTCGGTTCCCCCCGGATCGTCGGTCAAAAGCACCTCAAGTTCAGGGTGCGGGCCAAAGGCAAGATCATCGACACGATCGGGTTCAACCTCGCTCACCTGATCGACAAGGTACCGACAGGTAGAAAGGACATCGCACTTGCTTTTTCATTGGATGAGAGCGATTATTCCGGAGAGGCGATCCCGCAACTGAAAATACGTGATATCAAGTAAACGGACCTTTTCGCGAAGATCACGAAAAAGAAATGATTTTTTGAGGGAGAGAGGTGTAATTATGTCCGGACATTCCAAATGGTCTACGATACGGCGAAAAAAAGCGATCACCGATACCAGGCGCGGCAGGATCTTCACGCAGATCATCAAAGAAATGACGATCGCTGCACGACTGGGGGGCGGCGATCCCACTGCGAACCCGAGACTGAGACTGGCCATCGAGAAAGCAAAGGCCAGCAACATGCCGGCCGACAATATCAAGCGGGCGATCATGAAGGGAACCGGCGAACTCCCCGGCATAGCGTACGAAGATGCAACCTACGAAGGTTACGGCCCCGGAGGAGTGGCGCTGTTGATCGAAGCTGTCACGGATAACAAAACCCGCACGGTGAGCGATATCCGGCATATCCTCGACAGGAACGGTGGCAAGCTCGCTGCGACGGGGGCGGTCTCTTACCAGTTCCACAGGATGGGCCACTTGATCATACCGACAAAGGCCATAGGGGAGGACGATTTGCTCGCCCTGGTCCTTGAGGCAGGTGCAGACGATCTGAAAATAGAAGGAGAACACTTCATCGTTCTCTGCGCCGCCGCGGCCTTCGAACAGGTCAAACGGGCAATCGAGGAAAAAGGAGTCGTGCCAGAGCTTGCAGAATTGCAGATGTTTCCGGAAAACACCGTGAGGGTCGAGGGGAAAGAGGCAGAACAGGTTTTACACTTGGTGGAAGCGCTGGAGGATCATGACGACGTGCAGCATGTCTACGGTAATTTCGATATCGATGAGAAGGTACTCGCAGAGTACGGGGCCGGCTAGAAGATTTTTTATCCACCGATGACACACGGATGAACACCGACAGGAATAAATTCTTCCTAAGGATTTCCAAAATACAAAATGGAAGCGGCACGGTGCGATCTCCCGGTGTCAATCGGTGTGCCATCCGTGGTTCAAGAACTGTGCGTATCTCCGAATGATCATCCTTGGCGTTGATCCTGGAACATTGATTACCGGCTACGGAGTGATCGAGGCCGTCAGGGGACGGTTCACGGTCCTGGAGGTGGATGTGGTCCGGAATCGGAGCGACGCGTCGATGCCGATCCGGCTCAAGGCGATCTACGCGAAACTCTGCACCGTCATCGAACGCCATCATCCGGATGAATTTGCAATCGAGACCGCTTTTTACGGGAAAAATGCGCAATCGGCAATGAAGATCGGCCATGCCCGCGGGGTTTCCATCCTCGCGGCTGTCAACAGTCAAATTCCGACGTCGGAATACTCGCCCCGGGAGGTCAAGAGAGCGGTTGTGGGGAACGGCGCGGCTTCGAAGGAACAGGTAAGTTATATGATCCGGTCGATCCTCAGGCTCAAGAGGGCTCCCAAAGCGTACGATGCCACCGACGCGCTTGCCGTTGCTATCTGCCACTTTCATAAGATGACCGGGAACGGCTCGATGAAGGGGTCGGGAAGAAAGAGCAAAACATCAAGCTGGAAATCATTCATCGAAGCGCATCCCGAACGGATTGTCAAGAGCAAATGATCGCCTCCCTGAACGGCATACTAAAAGCCAAATCCCCCACCGAAGTGCTTGTGGACGTCCACGGCGTCGGCTATGCGGTCAGCATTCCCGTCTCCACGTTTGAAAAATTGGGGGCTCTTGATGCGCCTGTTTTCCTTTTTACCTATTTGCATGTGCGGGAGGATACGCTTCACCTGTTTGGGTTTGCTACCGAAGAAGAGCGGACGTTATTTCGACACCTCCTTTCCGTCAACGGTATTGGGCCGAAGATTGCACAGGGCATCCTTTCCGGCATTCCCGCCGGCGAGCTTAAGCACTATATCGCATCGGGCAACATCGGAGCGCTGACCTCCATCCCCGGCGTCGGGAGGAAGACCGCCGAAAGGATTTTGATCGAACTGCGTGACAAAATGAGCGCCCCATCAGGGGGCTCGGGCCTCTCCGCCGACCAGTCAGGCGAAGTACGGGCGGAAGCGTTGCTCGCTTTGACCACGCTGGGATACCCGCGCGCCTCAGCGGAAAAGGCCATACGGCAAGTACTCAACGAGAACAAAGGAAATCTCTCAATAGAGGAACTTATCAAGCTCGCGCTCCGCTTCACCACAAGCGGATAAAGAGGATCCGTTCATCATCAGTTGAATTCCTACTGCCAAGGAGGGGTATGATTGCTTGAGCCAACTTCGTAGATTCCTTGCACCACACTTCCTGACGTTCTTCACGCTTACCGTTTTCCCGACTTTCCCGCTGCTCGCCCAGCAATCGGATCTCCGCGGCGTTGTTTCCGATAGTTCCACCGGAGAACGGATCCCGTACGCAAACATCGTCATTACGAGCATTAATAAAGGGGCAGCGGCAAACCTCTCCGGCTTCTATCTCATCCCCAGCGTCCCGGCCGGAACCTACCAGGTCACCGCATCTGCCGTTGGGTTTGTTCGACAGATCCGTACTGTGATTGTCCGGGGAGCTGAGCCGGTCACGCTCAACTTCCGCCTGCCATCCCAGGCTGTGGAACTGGAGGAGATCGTCGTCTCCGGCAAATCCAAGCCCGAACTGCTCGATGTCCAGACCAGCGTTCACGTGATCGATAAAGCCGAGATGAAGCTCGTCCCTGTCACTACACAAGGGGACGTCCTCAAGAGCATCCAGATCCTCCCCGGCTTTGTCTCCACAAGCGATGTGAACTCTCAGTTCAATGTCCGGGGCGGTGGATCCGACCAGAACCTGATTTTATTGGATGGAATGCGGATCTATAATCCCTTCCACGCCTTCGGGCTCTTCAGCAGTTTCGATCCCGACATCATTCGATCCACCGAAGTGTACACAGGGGCTTTTCCTCCTGAGTTTGGGGGGAGATTGTCCTCAGTCATTAATATGTCCTCACGGGACGGGAACAGCTCCGTCATGTCGGGACAAGCCAACATCAACTTCCTCTCCTCCAAAGTCCAGGTCGAGGGACCCATCAGCGAAAGCCTCCAGGCCATCTTCACCGGTCGGAAATCTGTCTTTTCCGACACCTTCAAAAGGTTCCTGAAGGAACAAGTCCCCCTCTCCTTTTATGACGCCTTCCTGAAAGTCACACTGAACAACCCCGCCTCCGAGGATAAATACAGCTTCCAGGTGATGGCAAGCGAAGATGATCTTCGATCAGCCGATGCCTTTGAACCGGATTACTCATGGTCAAGCAGGGCTGTGGGGTTCGAGTTGAACATGTTGAGCAGTGACCGGTTGTTCTGGAACGTCTTCGTCTCTGCCGGGGAGTTTATCTCGAAACGCGATCCGAAATCGTCCGAAACGGCCCAACCTTCCTCCAACACCATCAAAGATCTTGGTTTACGGGGGAACATCACCTACTACACAGACAGTAAAGACCTTTACTTTTTCGGGTTCGAGATGAGTTTTCCCAATATCGAATACAACCTTGTCAACCGGCTCGGCCAGGCAACCAGGATCGCCTCAACCTTGGCGGATGTATCAGTCTGGTTCCGCTACCAGACCCATTGGGATGGATTGACAACGGATGTGGGACTACGGGGGGATGTGGGGAGTTTGGTCAAAGGAAGTTCATTTGCAGCCGCCTTACAACCCCGGATCAATGCGAGCCTGAACTTGTTCG
>JBBEBV010000026.1:0-1443 GCA_040882165.1 Bacteroidota bacterium | reverse complement strand
TGCAGGTCGGTTTTGGTGCTGCGGCTGGAATGTCATCTTGGATTTTGTGGTGTTGATAAGTGACACTCTTTGATTGAGTCAAAGAAAGTTGGTATTGACCACAACCTAGGTTCCCTCTCCTCTTAGGAGAGGGTTAGGGAGAGGTCTGATTTAATAAGGCTCAAAAAGCCTGTATAAAAACAGACCCCATCCTAGCCTTCCCCTAAAAGGGGAAGGAATTTGTTCCCTCTCCTTTCAGGAGAGGGGCTGCCTGCCCGCCGAAGTCGTTCTTCCGACGTAGGCGGGGGTCTTTGGCGTTATAATGGAACCAGAGAAGCTTGTGGCACTGGAGGCCGTTCAGGTACTTCGATTTTGAGATAAATGGAGTGGATTGTCTCAATTTCATTCAGGTCGGTTCTGGTGCTGCGGCTGGAATGCCATCTTGGATTTTGTGGTGTTGATAAGTGACACTCTTTGATTGAGTCAAAGAAAGTTGGTATTGACCACAACCGAGGTTCGCTCTGCTCTTAGGAGAGGGGCCGGCGGCGTACTAAAGATGGAAATAGCCGGCCATGGTTTCCTGGACGAGTTTGTCTTCGGAGTAGTCGTGTGTCATTCAATCAACTCACAGGAGTCTTTGCATCTTGCGCACAAAACCTGTTGCGCGTTCCAGATCAAAGGCTTCAAAGTCCTTCGGCCGGAGAACCGGTTTTAATTGGGCAGGCAACTGGCTGGCAAGTGTGGAAAGACGCTCCCCGGACATATCCACCGGCTCGTTCCCCGGTATTGCGAGTTTTCTTCTGACCATTTGAACGAAACCTGGTTTGTCGGCCTTCAACCCTCCGATGACGACGGCATGATCGATGTCAAAAAAGTCACGGATTGCTACATCCTTGCGTGAAAGGGCTGCGCGAAATTTTTCTGCCATCGCTTCCTCATAGGAAAGGCAACGCAGGGGGAACGCAGCTATTGTATTCCCGGGGGTTGCCGCATTTTGAAGAAGGGTGTTGGCTTGCCCCTCAAAGACATCTTGGAAGAGAGGCTCGCGCAAGCCGATTTCCAGCTTGATGGATTCGTCGTTCCCGGAAACGATGGATTGGTATCCCACCTCAGCAAGATATTGGCGGGATTCGTTTCTTCCTACCAGCGGTTCTTTGACAACGAACACCGGATGGGCTCCCGGGAGGTTCGAGATGACGTTTTTATAGGGCGTCGCCCGCTTTGACCGTTCTTGCCGTTTCGCGTCGATGGGCAGGGGAATGACATAATCGAGATCCTCGCTCAGACGATTGAAATTCCAGTGAACTTTGGCGAGACACGTCCCGCCTTTGAACACCAGGGAACCATCGCCGCTCCGTGCAAGGTGGTTCAGGAGTATGCTGCACATGTAATCTTTTTCGATGAGGAGAGGGGCGAATCCCGTTTGACGAGCGGTGAAAATAACGGAATTCCGAAACAGGTCCG
>JBBEBV010000025.1:0-8491 GCA_040882165.1 Bacteroidota bacterium | reverse complement strand
GCGGCTTTGAAGCGTTCAATTGGTTCCATGGTCCGCTCGTCGCTTTGAATGAACGTGCGCCAGTGAATCGGCATGATATGGCTGGCATGCATCTGATCCGCCATGGCGACAGCCTGTTCCGGGTTGCAGTGATTGAAGATCCATGGATCGTACGCCCCTATCGGCATGATGGCAAGGTCGACCGCGAGACCGCGGTCACCGATACCACTGAAATAGTCCTGGTGCGCGGTGTCGCCTCCGAAGACAAAGGACCGTCCGTTCTTCGAGACCAGGTAGGCGTTGTAACTCCGTCCGTTCCAGTTCCCGCGCGAGCGATCCTCCTCCCATGGATAGCGCCAGCCGAAATGCTTCACCTCCAGCGCCTCGATCTCCAGATCGCCCACCCTCGCACTCTCTCCCCAGTCCAATTCATGCACTTCCTTCCAGGCCATGTTTTCGACCACATCCACCGTATTCTTTGCCATGACCACGGGGATCGTCCGCTTGAACTTTGAAAGCGACGGTATATCGAGGTGATCCATGTGTGCATGGGAAAGGAGAATCAGGTCGATGGGGGGAAGATCTTCGAAATTCAGGGCGGGGTTGATGAGCCGTTTGGGACCGAGGGTGAAAAGCCCGAGGACATTGAGGCCGATCCGCCCGGAGAACACCGGGTCGGTAATAATCCACGTCCCGTAAAAATTGATCAACACCGTGGCATGGCCGATCCACGCGGCGGTCAGCGTCTCATGGCTCCAAGTTCTAGGATCGGGATGAAACTCCGGCTCGCTGGTTTCATTGCTTCCGAACAGCATATCCCACCGGGACCGCTTCAGCTCGGATTGTGATTCCTGCCCTATAAGGATCCGGGGTGCAACAACCCCCAATCCGAGTGCGGCGAGAAATTTTCTTCGGGTTGACATGGATTCTGAACTATAAGCGTGTGAACCCTAAAGACGACTCGGGTCTGAAAATATTGTCTCCCTTCAACATCTGCACCATGCAAATAATTCCCCCACCCGGCCACGCAGTTATACCTTTTCTAACGGCGCTTTAAAAGATAGATAAAAACAGGGGCTCCGATAACGGCCGTCACCACGCCAACCGGGATTTCGGAGGGGGAGAGGAGGACGCGCGAGAGAAGATCACATAAAAGAAGGTAGATCGCGCCGGCAAGGAACGAAGCCGGGAGCAGCAACCTGTGATCGGGGCCGAAGAGGAGCCGGCAGGCATGCGGTACGACCAGCCCTACAAATCCGATGACACCACTCACCGATACGGACAGGCCGGTGACAAGCGAGGCCATCAGGTAGGAAATCCGCTTCACTCGCTCAACCTCCACCCCCAGGTGCATCGCCGTCTCGTCTCCTGTCGCTATGAGATTGAAGAAACGGGCTTGCGCGATCAGCACCCCGCCTGCGAGGAGCATCATCGGAAGGAGTACGATGACGGAGCGCATCTCGGCCGCCCCAAGATTCCCGATGAGCCAGAGATAGGTGGTCCGGATATCCTGGTTCATCACGGCCGTGAAGAGCAGCACCATCGCGCTGAAAAATGCCCCGACCATCACTCCGGAGAGAAGCAGCGCGTTGGTATCAAGGGACCCGCGGCGATACCCGAGAGCGAACACGAGAAGCATGACAGATAAGGAACCGACAAAAGAAAATAACGGCGGGAGGAATTGCGAGACACCAAGCCCGAGGGACATCGCCACCAGCGCCCCGACGGTCCCACCGCTCGAAATGCCGAGGATGTACGGCTCCGCGAGAGGATTCCGCAACAGTGCCTGAAAGGTGGCTCCCGCAACCGAAAGGCCCGCGCCGACGATCATCGCCAGCAGGACACGCGGCAGTCGGATCTGAAGGATAATGGTCCGTACCGCCTCGCTGGAGTGATCGGGACCCTGAAACAGGACAGCCGCAACTTCACCGAAGGAGGTGCGCGTCGTGCCGACCACGAGCGAAATGAAAGCAACGAGAACCAGTCCGGCGAGCAACGATCCCAGGGTCACGAGCGTGGTACGAAGTGTCAGCAGCGGACGCGGCATGAGGTTGACTGTTCCGGGATTTATTCCTTGGAGAAGGACTCGAGCGATTCCCACATGGCATCCAGCAAATCCCCCACCCCGTCGCGGGAGACGGCGGAAATCCGGAAAACTGGAACACCTCTGCCGAAGGAGATTTTCTTCATGGATTTGATCATGCCCTCGTCGAACAGATCCATCTTGGTCAGAGCAACGATCTTGGGTTTCTTCGTAAGAGAAGGATTGTGCCCGGCCAGTTCGTTGAGGAGCACGATATAGTCTTTCTTGGGGTCCTTGCTGATCGCCTCGATCAGGAAGACGAGCACTCTTGTCCGTTCGATATGCCGCAGGAATTGCGTCCCGAGCCCCTTCCCTTCATGAGCCCCCTCGATCAAACCCGGGATATCCGCAACGGTGAAGCTTTTTGAAAGTGCATACCGGACAATGCCGAGGTTCGGTGCAAGGGTGGTGAAGGGATAGTCTGCGATTTTCGGCTTGGCGGCGGAAATGACCGAAATGAGTGTCGATTTGCCGGCGTTTGGGAATCCCACTAATCCGACATCAGCGAGGAGTTTCAACTCGAACTGCAGTTCGCGGTCCGTCCCGGGCGTTCCCGGTTCGGCAATGCGCGGCGCCTGGTTGGTGGGGGTTGCAAACTCTTGATTTCCCTTCCCTCCCCTCCCTCCACGCGCCACGACGACTTCATCTCCCGGGCCAACGAGGTCCGCGAGAAGTTCATTGGTTTGTGCATCGCGCACCAGGGTCCCACATGGGACTTTCAAAATGGTGTCGACCCCGGTCTTTCCTGTTTGATTTTTCCCGCGGCCATGCTCACCGTTCTCGGCCTGGTAATGTCGTTTGTAGCGGAAATCCAGAAGCGTGTTGAGCTGTTTGTCGGCCCTGATCAGCACATGGCCTCCATTGCCGCCGTTGCCGCCGTCGGGTCCTCCTTTGGGAACGAATTTCTCCCTCCGGAAGCTGATGACGCCGTTGCCGCCGTTTCCGGCCTTCACACTGACAAGCGCTTGATCGATAAACTGCATGGGGACCCGTTGGGGATAATGGAGGAGGGGGTTACAGCTCGTTCCCACCCGACTGCGTGAACCGACCATGAATCTTATCGGTAAAGAGAATAGCTTCTTCGGAAAAAGGGTCGACATCGTTGGCAATAAACAGGTCCTTGAGATACATCGAGGCCTCATTCCAGTCCCTGAGGGCATTCAGACGATCGACGGCGTCCCGGAACTCCACTTCATCCTTGCGGAAGATCGTCCGGACAAACGCCTTTTGTTCCGGGGGGGAAAACAACATGTGAATATCCGGAAGCTCATCGCCTTGGTATGGACTTTGAACGTGGCTGCCGCCCTGAGCCAGGGGCTCCGGTTCGACGAAAGGAGGTATCGGTTCTTCATCGTAAAAATCGGAGTACAGCTTCGCGGGAGAATTTTTTGCCGGGGATTGCGTGGCCACAGGCTGTCCCCCTGCGGGGGATTGCTGAACTTCGCCCCCCCCGGCGACGACTTTGGGCTGGGTTCGTTCACGGGGAAACTCGACGGTCGCTTCGTCGTTCCCGGTACGAACCTTTTCGATGAAGTCGGCCAGCAGGTGGAGGGTGATGTCCCCCAGATCGTTCAGGTCCCGCTCCGTCTCAAGCCGCTCCTTGATAGCATTCAATTTCTTGTCTTCGAAGAACGCGATCGCTGCGTTAATCGGGATCCGGGGTTCGGCGGATCCGTCGGCGGGGGGGGGTTGTCCTGCCTGCATGAATTTGACCATCGGTCGGGCCATGAGGGCCAGCTCAACGCTGGAATGTTCTGCAACGATTTCGCGGTCGATCTTCCCGAGCAGGGCGCTGAACTCTTCATACGTCATCTCCGCCACACCCCGCTCCTCCATATACCGCCCGATGATCTCGGTATAGTATGGATAGTCGAGGCAGTACCGGAGTTTCCTGCTGATCTCCGACGCTCCTCTCTTTCGCTGATTTTCGAACATGAAGCTCAGCAGGGTCCATTGCGGGCGGCAGAGGAAGTTGAACTGAAAGTGGACCGCATGGTCGAGCATGAGATCGAAGTCATGCTGCCCGAACTGGTAGTGGTACACGAGCAACAGGTCGAGCTGGCGATGGAGCCTCACGACTTCCGGGAGCGAGTAGGGAAATTTATTGGATCGCACCTCCAACTGGCGCTCTTCCTTCAGCAAGTGTTCCACATCCGCCTTGAAATAGGCCTTGATGGCCGGATGGATATCCGCCAACAGAATGTCTCTCAACCGGATCGTCTCTTCCTCACCAATGGTGCGCGCCCGGACGGTGTTCCGGATAATATCGATTTCCGCTTCGAAGATATATCCCATGACTGGAGTGGTTAAGGTGGATACAGCAAATGATGCTTCTTACTTTCCTGCTTTCACGAGCGCGTTCACGCGGTCAATCTCTTTCTGGGCCGCTGTCTTAAAAGTCGCATCGATGCCTGAGCGTGCGATGATCTGCCGGTACATGGTGATGGCCTGGTCAAATTTCGACATTTTCTCATACGCCTGACCGGCCATATAGTACGATGTCGCGATCCAATCTACTTTCGTCCGCCTGGTCACAAGGTACGGGACCTTGAGGAACTCCAGGATGGCCTGCTGGTAATCCCCCTTGTAGAAATAGGCCTCTGCGATATAGTAACGGACCTCCGCCTCGGTGTCCGCTTCGGCGTTCTCCAGGAGTGTCTGAAGGTGGAGCGCGGACTGATCGTAGTATCCCAGGCGCTGGTACAACACGCCGATATCGATCCGCTTGTTGATCAACTCGGGATCGTCGGGAAAACGTTCGATGTACTTCCGGGTTAATTCCAACGCCCCGTCGTAGAGGGTGAGTTCCTTATAGGTGAGAATGAGATTGTTCATGGCAAACCGGACAAGGTCGGGGGACCGTTGTTCTTCATCCAGGATCGCCTTAAAGTGTCTCCCTGCTTCATCCCATTGTTCCATGTTGTAGAACACGTTACCGAGGGCAAGACGCGCACGCGGAGCAACGGGGTCTTGAGGGTAGGTTTGAAGGATGGATTCGTACAGCTTCTTCGCCTCCTCGATTTTTTCACCCAGCTCGGCCACCCGTGCGTTGCCGTAGATCGCCTGCGGGACCATCGCCGTGGAGGCGTAGCGCTGCACTACGTTGTCGAAATAGCGCTTCGCATTGTTCAGATCGCCGTTGCGGAGGAAGACCATGCCGCGTTCGTACTCGAATTCCGCGGCATAGCGCGACACGCCGGGAAACTGCCGGATGAAATTCGCTGAGCGCGCATCCGCCTCGCGGGTATTGTTCAGCCGGAAGTAGCTCACGACCACGCGGGCCTGGATGTACTGAATCAGGGTGTCGTTCTTCACCTGCGGCAGGGCCTCGTTGTACCGGGCAATCGCCTGCGTATACTGCTCGTTCTTAAAATACAGATCCCCCGCTTCGAATGCAGCGGGATTGAATTCCCCTGCTGCACCGACCGAGAACCGGCTTGCATCCTGCAAGTACCGGGTTGCCAGGCTAATGTTGTTTTCGTCCCTCGCGATCGCGGCAAGGGCATAATAGGCCCTGCCCGAGCGATCGCTCTGCGAATCCCGCATCAGGAAGAGAGCATACCGGCGCTTCGCTTCTTTCTTATCACCGGACCGGTCATAACACACTGCCATCTCGAACCAGACTTCTGCCGGCGCGTCGAGCAGCGGGGTGAGCGCATCGGGAAAGGAGCCGAGGTAGGCCTGGAAATTCTGAATGGCCTGTGCATCGTCGCCTGCCGCGAACAGGAGGCGCGCCCGCGCAAGGCTTACTGCGCGTTCGGTCGTCGCATAACTGTACCGGTCTGCTATCGTCTGGTACATCCGCAATGCGTCGGCCGTGTTTCCCTTCCCTGCAAAGAGCCCGGCCAGATTCCACGCTGCCTCTGCTGCCGAAGCGTGTGAAGGGTACTGCGAAACAAACTCCTGCCAAACGGCAATCGCACTGTCGCTCTCCGCCATCGAGGCATAGGACTCCCCCAGATGGAAGAGAGCGTCCGGAGCGGAGGCACTTTGCCGATATTGGCGAAGGATCGTTTGGTACGTTTGAGCCGCCTCGGGGAACGCACTAAGGAACTGGTAACGGCGGGCCACTTCAAAGAGAGCCGCGCCCATCCGCTTGAAGTTCTGCATTCGGCGGGAGAAATCAGCTTCGATCGTGGCAACACCGGCAGCGTTGGTGGCTGAACGCAAACGGAGTTTCAGAGCGCTGAACGTCGCGTCTTCGGAGAATTCGCTTGCTGGAAACTCCGTTAAGAGCTGGTCGAATAACCCTTCTGCCCGTTCCTCGAAATGCGCGGTATTGCTCTCCCTATTCTTCTCAAGCCGAAAAGCTTCGTTTTCATATGCCTTCGCCTGATAATATAATGCCGCGGGGCGTTGCGAGGGGTCCAGCCCGAGCTGGAAAGCCAGCCCAAACTGTGTGGCTGCCCGGTCGTAATCTTTCAAGTCGTCATAATAAATTCGGCCAAGGCGAAAGGCGAGATGGGCTTTGGACTGCTGCGCGATCACATCCCCAATCAACAACGCAAGGTTCTCCAGTCCGGCCTCTTTGTTCTTTGCTTCGAAGAGCCTGATCGCCTCCATCGCTTTACGCGCGTCCGCCACATATTCGCTGGCAGGGAACCGGAGCATAAGGCTTTCATACTGCTCCAACGCCTCATCGAGCGAGCCGGAAAGATGGAGTGCCGTCGCCGCACCGTACAGGGCATCGTCGACAAAGGGGCCGGAGCCATGGTCCGCCACCACGGTTTCATAGAATGTCAATGCCTGGCGGTAGTCTTTCAGTTGAACTTGCGCGAGCCGCGCGGCGCCGACAAGGAGCCGTGAAACCTCGGCGTCATCCGGATACCGGTCCACAAAAGCATTGGTCAACCGGATAGCCTCCAGAGCATTCGCGCCTGCCACCGCAATCCGAATCGATGCAAGCATGACCTGGGGTTGGAGCGCAGAGGCGGAACTATCCTGCATCAATCGTTTCAACCAGGCAGCGGCTTTTCCCGGAGCCCCGGCGCGTTCGGCGGCAAGGGAAGCCCGCAACAGCACCTGATGGTTTCTACTCCCAGCAAGAGGGAGTGCCCGTTCGTACATCGCAAGCGCCTGGGACGCATCTCCCCCGATGAGGTAGATATCCCCCAGTTCCAGGAACGCGCTCTCCCGCATCCCGGGAGGAGTTTGAAGGGAGTCGGCAACCAGCCGCGTCCAGGCTTCCCTGGCTTCTGCGATAGTCCCCGTTTCCTTGTGCAAGGAACCGGTCAGAAAAAGCGCTTGAGCATAACCGGGTGTTGAGCGGTAGTTTCGGACTACATCATCCAATGCCCGTTGAGCTTCCTCATGTTTTGAGAGTCCTGCCAACGCCCGGGCCATGATCACGAGCCCCCGAGCCTTCAGGTTGTCATCTTTCGTGAGATCGACGACGCGTTTCGATTCCGTGCGGGAGAGTTCGAACTGGTTCCCGGCAAGATAGAGCTCCGCCAACTTCAGTCGGGCCGGCACAACAACATCGGCAGAAGTGTACTCCTGCACCAGCGTTCGAAGAACCTTCCGTGCATTGTCCGGGTCGCCGGCTTGTTCAAAGTATTCCCCCGCCTTGGAAAGCGCATCGGGGGCAATCCTGCTTCTCGGATGGAACGTCTTGACCCGTTCGAACGCCAACCCCGCTTCCCGGAAATTTTTCATGGCAACGTACGCTTCAGCAACATTCCACCAGGCCTCAGGGGCCTTTGGGTTCTCGGGGAATGCGAGGGCAAAATTCTGGAAGTTCAACCGGGCATCGTCATGTTTTCCCAGTTTGGACTGGGCCAGGCCAAGGTAGAACCGCGCTTCGATGCCTTGAGGAGTATTGGGGTAGGATGTCACGAACTGGCGAAATTGCTCCAGGGCAAGATCGTACAGCTTGTCGTTGTAAAGGTTGACAGCCAGCTTAAAATCGGCGTTTTCCCTGGTATCCTGAGCCCGGACAGCGACCGGGGAGAACACCAACAGCACTGCTATCAACAGCGTGCATTTCTTCATAAGGTTTATAAGGTAGCACATATTCGATGGAGTTTCAAGGCGCTCTAACAGGGGGGTTGAAAAACTCATTTTCTTAGCCACGAATTCCACAGCCCGAGGCTTACAAACTGAAGGATGCAAGAGATGTGTCCGGCATGATACCACCAGCCTAGTCCAAAACCGTCCTGCTTGTTCGGAGATCCAGGATGGTGGAGAATGTACTACCGGAGGATCGTAATGGTGTCTTGATGGGAATTCAAGAAGCGTTGCAGGAAGAACCTTAAGGGTGGTGTAGCTTCTGCCGACTCCTCCGTCCCGTCACAAAGGAGGTGACGTGACACCTCCCCTTATCAGGGGAGGAAAAGAACGCGGCAATCACCAGCGCGAAATTCGCAACATCACAAGCTTGGTTTTTTCTCCCCCTCATCGAGGGGGAGTGTCCCGAAGGGACGAGGGGGT
>JBBEBV010000024.1:6405-8494 GCA_040882165.1 Bacteroidota bacterium | reverse complement strand
CTGTTTTTCTCTTCCAGGGACAACAGAGCCCCGAACCGGGAACGCCTCCCCCTGTTGCGACAGCTGTTGTCGTGAGTATGACTCTGGGATACTCGTTCGACTGGAAGATGCAGTATGAATCTCTCTTCTAGGATCCCTTGACTGAAGCCCTGATCGACCTCCATCTGCCTACCTTTTCGGTGCAGAGTGGCGTTTCTGTGATGTTCTCACTGCGCTATTCCGGACGGTTGGTCCATTTTTTTATTATATGGAATTAAAGGCAACAAAATTGCCTTTCTCCCGTAGTAGGAACAGGCCTTGATCTCCTTTGCATACCCTCAACACCACTGGAGGATACACCCCATGAAACTTCGTATCCTGTTTTGCTGTATTCTTCTCCTCTCTGTTTCGTCTTCGATCCTCGCGCAAGGGGACATCCTTGCCGAAGTGAAGAACCTCTACCCGCACGATGTGAAGGTAGACGGGTTTGTCCTCGATACCGATCAGGATGTTTCCATCAAGGGACTGCTTGCGGGAAACCGCCGGGATGATGTCTACACCTCCGCGTGGATCCTCAACGCGCGCACCCGTACGGTGGCATGGAAATCGCGCGATGCAAAGCGAAGTCGATGGAGCGACGGTCTTGTCGAGCTTGCCGACATGGTTTCCCTGCCCGGGGGAACGTACGAAGTGTACTATTCGGCGTTTCCATCATACTACTCCGGTGACTTCGACGGAGTGGGGGACTTCTTCGGATTCCTGGCAGACAAAATCTTCGACCGGAATGGCGACCGGCGATTGTATAAGGACCTTCACATCACCATTCGCGGGAGCGGGAGGAACCTCGGCAGCGAAGGGGTCGATGAGAACCTCGAGCAATTGCGCAAAGAGGCGTTGATCTCCCTGACCGGGCTTTGGGATGATGACTACGTTCAGCAGGGGTTCACGCTGCAAAAACCGACCACCCTTTCTTTGTATGCGCTGGGGGAAGCCCGGGATGACGGCAACTACGATCACGGTTGGATTGTCAACGTCAAGACCGGAGAGAGGGTGTGGAAAATGAGCTACCGCAATTCCGACCATGCCGGCGGCGACCGGAAGAACCGGATGGTCAAAGAAACTCTTTCCCTTCCCGCAGGAAGCTATGCCGTCTTCTATGCAACCGACGGTTCCCATTCATTCCGCGATTGGAATGCTCCTCCCCCCTACGATCCTCCTTTTTGGGGAATCACCCTTGCAACAGAAGACCCCTCCATGAAGGGATCGGTTGCGTTGTTTGATTACAAGGGGGTTGAAGAGAAAAATGTGATCGTCAACCTGACAAAAATGCGCGACGACGAATACGCCTCAAAGGGATTTACCCTGAACAAACCGATGGAGGTCCGCATCATTGCTTTCGGTGAAGGCAGCAGCGGAAGAATGCATGACTACGGCTGGATTGTCGATCTGAACACCCGCAAAAAGGTGTGGGTCATGGAATACGATGATACCGAGCATGGAGGAGGAGCCGAGAAGAACAGGATGGTCGAGAAAACCCTCCGGCTCGAAAAGGGGAGTTACATGGTGTACTACGTGACAGATGGTTCCCATTCTTACCGCGATTGGAATTCCTCTCCTCCCTATGATCAGGAGCGGTGGGGAATCACTCTTGCGGCAACGGGGGACTCTTTTAAGGCAAGCGATGTTGCGGCCTATGAGGAAAAGAACGATCCCTCGGTACTGGCAAGCCTGACCGGCATCCGTGACGATGAGCGTCGGCGTCAATCCTTCACGCTCGGGAAGAAATCCGATGTGCACGTGTACGCGTTGGGCGAAGGGAGCGACGGAAGCATGCACGATTACGCATGGATTGAAGACGCTTCGACACGCAAAGTCGTCTGGGAAATGACCTACCGTACTACTGACCATGCGGGGGGAGCGCGCAAGAACCGGTCATTCGATGGAACGATTACCCTTCCGGCTGGAAGTTACACCCTCTACTATGAATCCGATGATTCTCATTCCTTCAATGATTGGAATGACGACCCGCCGTTTGATCAATCCGGTTGGGGTGTCACCCTGACCCTTGCTGAGGGCAGGCAACCGTGAGTTGGCAGCTTGTTTGAATGAG
>JBBEBV010000024.1:0-6305 GCA_040882165.1 Bacteroidota bacterium | reverse complement strand
TGAGTATCCCACATCTTCAAGGAGGCAAGACCCGTTGGATTCCCCAATCCAATAAAGGTTCTCATTCTCGCTCTCCCAGTTATTGCAATAGAGAATCATTTTGTCACAAGTGCGAGAGTTGTCAGACTTAAGAAGGGCGGAGCGCTTCTTGTTTCCCACGCACCCACGCCACCAGAGAAATTTCGCAGCATCATTCCTCACCCCTCCCGATTATCACTCTTGATACTGGTACAATAGTTGCCGTCTTCGTTCTGCCAATAATTTTCCTGCCCTCGGAGGATGACCGGCTTTTGGACAAATCACGTGTCCGAACCGGTTGGCCCATCGAGGCAAGAGGGAACCGTTTTCATTATTGCTGTCAGAACTATCGGGAGGAGGTGGTTTCCGCCCCTGTCCGGACGATCGGAGGGGCAACCGCAATGTTGATACGGGTTTGCTTCTTTTCTTTTCCCGCCTTGAGGGAGTATTCTGTACCCTCGGCAACTCGTTTCATCCCCCATCCAACTCACTGATTCTTTCATCGCAAGAAGGAGTACCAGTATGTCTCGTAAACTCTTCTTCGCTCTCCTCACGCTGCTCGTGCCCGCCCTGTTGTTTGCACAATCGGGCAAGCTCCGCGGCGTTGTGACTGAGAAGGCAACGGGTGAGCCGTTGATCGGCGCCAACGTTATTATTGAAGAAACCAACTTGGGCGCATCAACGGACATTAACGGAGAATATATCATTCTCAACGTTCCTCCCGGTGTTTTTTCCATTAAGGTTTCGTACATCGGATATGCCCCGTACACCATTTCCAACGTTCGTGTCAACTCAAATCTGACGACGACGCAGGATGTGGAACTTACCAGCGTTTCCATTCAGGTTGGGGAAGTCGTCGTCATTGCAGACCGACCCCTCGTGCAAAGAAATACGACCAACACCATCCGTATGACGACGCAGGAGGATATCAAAGGCCTCCCGTTTCGCGGACTGCAAAATATCCTTGCCCTGCATGCCGGGGTGGTTCTTCAGAACGGCAATCTCTACGTGCGCGGCGGACGCAGCGGGGAAGTGGCTTACTTCCTTGAGGGAGCAAACACGACGAACCCACTGACGAACGCACAAACGATCGGAGTCATTCAGGAAGCCATCGAAGAGGTCCAACTCCAGGCAGGAGGATATACGGCGGAATTTGGGGGCAGTAACTCCGCCATCGTACGGACCTCGCTCCGCAGCGGAACGCCAAATTATCATGCGGCGGTCAGTTACCAAACCGATGATTTTGCCAAACCGGGCAGCACGTTCCTTGGAACCACCGGCTTCGGCTTTCGCAATGGCGTTGTGACCCTGAGCGGCCCTCTCTTCACCAATGATCTGAAGTTCTTCATCGCGGGCCAACACAATTATCTCAGGGACCGTGCCCAGCGACGGGTCGTTCCCTTCAGTTTCGACAGTCTTCGGGTTGATGTGAACGATGCACGGTTTGATGATACGAAGTCATTAGAGGCGCAAATGCTGCTTCCAGGTCCCGTGGCGTTTGAGGAAAATTTCATCCCGAATAACTGGGATGAAACGAACGGGTTCCAGGGAACGATTACCTACGATATGCAACCGTTCAAGTTCCGCTTCGCTGGAAGCTATAGCGCACGGCGACTCCCAACGGGTAGAAATTGGCCCGGTGCCCTGGCGAACACGTTCAGACTTCGGAATCAGCAACAGAATATCAATTCCGGTTTCGCAGAACTGAAGCTGACACACGTCCTGAATCCCACCACATACTACGAGGTTGGTGTATCATACCAGGATGTCCGATCGCGATCATTCGATCCGGATATGGAAGATGTGACCGGCCCGGCCCCCGGAGCCATCACCGTGGGCGGCGTTCCGTATGTCCCGTCTTTCTTCGACAACTGGAATTGGTACTCGGACAGCCTTGTCAGCGAGCAGCTCGGATATCCGGGCTTCCAGCGGCGGTACAACGGACCGTTCACCTGGAGTACCATCTTCGGCTTTAATTTTAACGATCCCAATACGCCGGTCAACGGCTATAACAGGAATTCGCAGGCAGCGTGGGGCTTTAATCTTGACCTCACGTCCCAGCTTTCGTCGACGTATGAACTGAAAATCGGCGGCAGAGCGGATTCATGGGTGCTCCGATCCTATAACATCGGCAGTATCCAGAGAGCCATGGAGTACATGTACGGAATCTACAGTACCACTCCGCGAAGCTTTGATGACCTTCAAAAACTCTCCATCGAGCTTTCCAAGACGTCGGCCGGCAGCATCAACTACTATGGGTATGACATCTTCGGAAATGAAGTGGATGACGGTCTGGATGGCCCGCAGAAGCCTTTATTCGCTTCCATCTATGCTCAAAACAAATTTGAATTCCGCGATCTGGTTTTAAACGTCGGCGCACGTTTCGAGTATTACGATACAAAGGCGAAAGTGTTCCCGGATCCGGCGAAGTTCTCGGAAGTCTTCAACGAGGATCTCGATGTGATCGATCAGAGCAAGCTTGCCACAGCCGACGCGTTTAGCCTCGTTCTGCCGCGGATTAGCTTCTCGTTCCCCGTGACCGACAAAACGGTCTTTTATGCCATGTACGGGAAATACGCCCAGCTGGCATCACTCAACCAACTATATGTCGGTAACACCATCGTCAGCCGCACTGTGAGCCCGATTTCGCGTGGAAATGCCTATCTGTTACCCATCGGGTCCATGATGAAACCCGAACGGACCACTCAATATGAGATGGGCTTCCGCCAGCAACTCACGGATAATTTCGCGTTCACTGTGACCGGTTTTTACAAGGACCTCAAGGATCAACTGTCCCTGAGAAGCTACCTCGATGCGAACGGCGTTCCACTGTTCTTTGCCTATCTTAACGAGGACTTTGGGACCGTGAAAGGACTGGAACTGACACTTGACGTGCGACGGACCAACCGCCTGGCCGGCAAGGTTACTTATACAATGTCGGATGCCCGCGGTACCGGTTCCAATTCCCGCTCCGGACAAGGAGCTTTGGAATCGAATATTGGTATCCCGTCGAGTTTTATCAATCCTCTCGATTTCAATCAGACCCATCGCGGCATTGTGACCCTGGACTATCGCTTCGGACGTGATGATGGCGGTCCGATCCTTTCAGGCCTCGGTCTGAACACGTTGTTGAGCTTTAACAGCGGACACGGCTACACCAAGGTGCCCGTCCCATCATCCCTTGGCCAGGCATCGGCATGGGAGCTCGGTACATATCCGTTAGCCGATCCACGCTTCAGCCGCCCGGAGGAGCCAATCAATGCTTCCACAACACCCTGGGTCTTTAATATTGACCTGAGCGTCGGCAAGACGTTCTGGATCGGTGATGTGACGGCCGAACTGTATGTCAACATCCTCAATGTGCTGGACACCAAGCAGGTGTTGTATGTCTATCCGACAACCGGCACGCCCGACGACGACGGTTTCTTAACGAGCCCGCTCGCCGATTCGTACAAGGCTATTGAGAATTTCGCCGAGTTCTACAAGGCGATCAACCTTGATAACCAATGGTCCTATGACAACACGGGGAGGGGTCCTGCAGGAAATATGTATGGGACTCCGCGACAGATTCGAGTCGGGGTGAGAGTTGAAATGTGAAGACCAGCGGACTTCCTCCCCTCGACGGAGGTCTGCTTCGAAGCGTATATCATCAGCTCAACAACGTAAGGAGTTGCAAACAATGAACATGATCATGAGAACTTTCGTGGGGATTGGCCTGCTCGTGAGCCTCCTGGCGTTTCCGCTGCTTGCCGCGGAAAAGCCGGAAGGAGAGAAGAAGAATACCGGTCAGTCGTTGAACAAGACCGGTCAGACAAAGAGCGCAGCGATCCTCAATATCAACAATTTCACAACGTGGCAGCGGGCTGACGGACAGGGACACAATCCGCCGAACGCCGCCTATAACGGCAGCGATTTTCCCCGTGGAACGTCCCATCCTATTTATGCGGATGGCATGGTCTGGGGAGGCAAAGCGTACCTCGATGCCGGATACACGCAATCCGCGCCCGTGCAGCTCATTCGCGTGGGAGGCAGCACCTATAATGTCGGCAATCAGATCGGTTGGATCATCGGGACCGGGGCCAATGCGGTTGCCGTTGCTTCGAGCGATGCCAGGGCCCGCATCTATAGAATTCGCCGTGATTATATCGAGATGGCAATGGACGAATTGCGACGTGATGCTGCGGAAAACAACCTCATCATCGTCTCGGCTGTCACAGACGCGGATATCGCGGCAGTGACCAACCAGTATGAGAAAGACTGGGACGAGTGGCCGGTCGATCTGGGCGCTCCGTACATCGAGCGGAACGGGACCGCGGGATACCAGAAACCGCCGGCCTTCAGCAGCACGTTCACGGTCGATTCATTGATTGGAGGAAACTACGACGAGCCGGGACTCGCCGGCAGCGATCCCGGTTCTCCTGCGAATCAAGTGATCTGGTCGGTCTTCAACGACCTCAACAGGGGAAACATGCTCGGGTTTCAGGGTTCGGAGCCGATGGGCATCGAAGGGCAAATGACGCTCTGGGCATACAAACGGAGTGATGCTCTGGGAAACCTGTTTTTCAAGAAGCTGAAGCTGATCAACAAGGGCGGGGCCGTGGTGAACGATCAAACGGGAGCTAAAGGTTATCTTTACCTCGATAGCATGTACGTCTCCGTATGGTCGGATCCGGATCTTGGAGACGCGGGAGACGATCTCGATGGCTGTGACTCTCTCCTGAGTTTGGCGTACACCTACAACGGCAACGCTACGGACGCTGAGTACGTGAAGTTTGGTCTGGCTCCTCCCGCCGTGGGGTACGACTTCCTTGCCGGTCCGGCGGTTCCCGGGTCTCCGACCGATACAGCAGTGTTTGACATGAAGAAGAAGCCTGGATTCAAAAATCTCCCCATGACTTCCTTCGCTTTCTTCGTCGGCGGCGGCACCATTAGTGATCCCCCCTTCACGTATGAAGGTGCTCTCCGCTGGGTTAGAATGTTCCAGGGATATGTACCAGATCCTTCCACATCGCCCCTGCGAAAATTTCCCCATCCTGCCGGAATGGAGGAGACTTTCTTCCCATTGTCGGGTGACCCCGTTACAGGAACCGGATTCCTGGATGGAGGCCCGCCGGCGTTCAGTCCCGGTGACCGGCGTATTGTGTTGAACACCGGTCCGTTTCGGCTGGCACCTGGCGATACACAGGAAGTTGTGGTTGGGGTCGTGGCAGGCCTGGGGGGCGATCGCCTCTCCAGCGTCGCTGTTCTGAAAGCCAACGACCGGGCAGTACAAACGACGTACGATTTGATTTTCCAGGTTTCCCAGGCTCCGGCAGCCCCCCTTCCGGTCGCAGCCGAGATGGATGGAAAGGTTGTTATTGAATGGGGAAGCAACACAGCTCGTGTGACCGACACGGAAACGCGTGTCTCCCAACCCGGTAGCTATGAATTCGAAGGCTACAATGTATATCAACTTCCGACCGCCGGATCCCGTGTCGCCGATGGGAAACGCCTTGCGACCTATGACGTGATCAATTCCACCGGCGTCATTTTGGACGAAGCGTTTGATCCCATTGCGGGACAAATTCTTGCCACGCCGATCCAGTTCGGCACAAATTCCGGAATTTCTCGGATCTTTGTGTTTGATAAAGACTATGTCCGTGACATTAACAAGGTGTATAACGGCCAGGAATATTACCTGGCGGTGACCGCGTACTCGCGCGCAACCGAGCCGGGGTTTGTGGCAGCCCTTGAATCGTCGCCGATCGTCCTGACGGTCCGGCCGAAGAAACCGTTTGGGCTTACCTTGAATAGCAAAGCTCTGGATACTGTGCAGGTCACTCATGTCGGTGGTAGCGATGGATTCGTGGCTCCCATTGTTGTCAATCCGGCTTTGTTGACCGGCGATACCTACCGTGTGACCTTTGCAGCGGATCCTGATGATCCGGCATCCTTCCTCTGGTCATTGACCAATACCACGAAAAGCAAGGTCGTTCTTGCCAACCAATCACACCAGCTTGATGATGGAGAGCACACGGTGGTTGACGGGATGTTGGTGAAGGTGGTTGGTCCGCCGGTTGCCATCAATAATTATACGTTTACCGGTGGCACGCGCTGGTTTACTGGTGTAAACTGGGGTGGTGCGCAGTTCTTTGGCGGGTTGGATGTTGGTGCGAATTTTTTTGGCAGTAATATCACGCCCGATAAGTATGTGACGGTCGAGGTTCGTTTCCAGGCGACACCAACAGGTCAGAATGCCTATCGCTATGTGCGTAGCGGGACTCCGAGCTATGGCTATGTGGATTACA
>JBBEBV010000023.1:4823-8497 GCA_040882165.1 Bacteroidota bacterium | reverse complement strand
CGTAGCAATGTAGTTTGTAACGGAGTATAAATCAAGTCGAACACAATCTGGTCAGACCGAATCCCGATTCCGGCCGGCAGGGGGGAGGCTGTGTCGTGGGGAGCCATGCCCACAGGCGACGTGTTAATAAGGAGCGTTGACGAAGCGACCAGAGTGCTCAGCACATCGTTCGACGTCGTGAACGTTCGGATGGGAATTCCGGGAGCCAGAGGTTGAAAGTGCAGGGCGAGCGCTTCGGCTTTGGCGATCGTCCGGGTGACGATATTGATCTCCGACGGACCGAAGTCCTTGAGTAAGGAAAACAGTACCGCCCGGGCCGATCCCCCCGCACCAATCACCATGACGTTTGCGTGCCTGATCCGGTTCGCGACGGGAAGAAGCGTCTGCAAAACACCGTACACATCCGTATTGGTTCCGAACAATGAACCGTCACGGTTCACCACGGTATTCACGGCGCCGACTTGTTGAGCCGCCTCATCGATCCTCTGGAGAGCGGATAGGATCGCGTGTTTATGCGGAATGGTGACATTGAACCCGGCAATCCCTTCCGTGGCGAGGCGGGCCACGGCGGCTGAGAGCTCCTCCGGCAAAATGTCATGGGCATCGTACCGGGCCTTCCTTCCGAGAATCTCGAAAGCCCTGTTATGCATCAGGGGGGAGAGGGAATGAGCTATGGGATGGCCGATGATACCGTAGTGTTCCATTGGAGGGAAAAACCGTGTGGATTATTTCTTGAGCAGGGGGGCGAAGAGTTCGTGCGCACACAATGCCGGATACTCCTTGCGGAACCGGTCCGATAATTCCGGTTCCCCGGCAAACGCCGCCGTCAGGGAGGTGAAGGCCTGTTCGTACCTGTGAAGGAGAATGTGAATTCTGGCAAGTGTGTAGTGTGCCGGGGCGAAGGTCGGGGCGGCGGCGAGAGATTGCTCCAGAGCCTCTTCCGCCTCTGTAATTTCCCCCATCTCGTACAACGTATCGCCGTAATCAAACGATGCTTCGGCATTCCGGGGATCGAGTTTCAGGACCATCCTGTAGCTTTCCAGGCACTCCTCCGCAAGGCCGAGATTGTATTCGGCATCGGCCCGCGCATACCAGAGTTCGGCGTATTCGGAGTGGATGGAAAGAGCCGTCTTGTAGTCGATCAGCGCGCGCTTCGGGTCCTCGAGGGCATCGTAACAACACCCCCGCCCGAAATACGATTCATAGTGCCGGGCATCGTACTTGATCGCGTTGGTGAAAGCCCATATGGATTCGGTGTAGAGTCCAAGTTCTTCGTACGCATTTCCGAGGTTGTGCCAGGCAGGGACATCCCCCGCCTCGAACTGGATGGTCTGCTTGAAGCACGTGATCGCGTCATAGAGCCGGCCGAGGTTGGCGTAGGCGTTCCCCTTATTGTAGCAGGCGGAAGGGAAGTCCTCCTTGATCGCCAGGGCCATATCGTAACTCTCGATAGCCTTGGAATACTGCCCCATGCGGTTGAGCACGATCCCCCGATTGTACCAGGCGTTATAATTGTACGGATCCCGGTTCAAGTGCTCATCATAGCTTTTCACAGAAAGCTCCGAGTCCTCCAGGAAATCATAGCAGTAACCCAGTTCATACCACGCATCCACGTGCTCCGGGTTCATATCAAGGATCAGGCGGAACACATGGACCGCTTCCGAGAATTGTTCCTTCTTCTCAAGCGTCACGCCCTTGTGGAACAGGCCTTCTTCGTAGAGGGGGTCCAGTTCCAGGGCCGCGTTAAAAGACTCCAGGGCGCCATCGATGTCATTCAGGTTATCCAGCGTGATACCGCGGTTGACGAAGACCTCGGCATCGGTGGGGTTCAGGCTCAGGGCTTTTTCGTAGCAGGTCAGCGCCTCGCTGTAGCGGTACAGGTTGTTGAGGACCATCCCCTTGCGTTGCCACGCGTCGCTGCTGAACGGTTCGAAGGAGAGGAGGCGGTCGACAAAATGAAGGGCTTCTTCAAACTGCTCATGCTCGAAGTAGAACTGGATGATTTCCTCGAGGGCCTCGGTGTTATTGATATCTTTCTCGCCGTTGCGCAATTGTTCGCGGAAACGGCGGACATCGTCGTCGGAGCGGTCGTTGGGGCGGGGAATGGGATCGTCATCAAAGTGGTCAAAACTGGGCATTGCAATCCTTCTTCACTGGTGAGCCTCGGTATCGTGCAACGGGATGACAACGGCAATAAAGCGAAATTTGGAGTTGCAATCAAGGGAGACGTCTGCCTGCTTTTTCTCCCGTGGAGCGTCATTCTCCCCTGGCAGGGTTTGGAATTGATTTTCGTTCAATCTTGGGGTATATTTGACTTCTTAAGAAGGAAGCATGGTAGGCGAGAATCTCGAGATTGTTCGAAAACGCATACAAAACGCATGTCGCCGCTGCAACCGGAGGCCCGAAGATATTCTCCTGGTTGGCGTTACGAAAACGTTCGGTCCGGAAACTGTACGCCAGGCGATCTCCGTCGGGTTGCTCGACGTGGGAGAGAACTACGTCCAGGAACTGATCGACAAGCGGAAACAGGTCACCGATGAGACGGTGCGGTGGCATTTCATCGGGCATCTCCAGAGTAACAAAGTCAAGTACCTTGCCGGTTTTATCCACCTGATCCACGCCGTCGACAATGATTCGGTGGCTGAAGAGATCCAGAAACGGGGGGAGAAGGCGGGGCGGACCATCGACGTGCTGGTTGAGGTTCATACGACCGACGAGGCCACCAAATACGGCGTCAAACCGGGGGAAACGGTTGAGCTGGTAAAGAGGATTTCAAAGTTCGATCATCTTCGCGTCCAGGGTCTCATGACGATGGGACCGTTTTCGGACGATCCGAATGATTCCCGCCCATCATTCCAACAAGTGGCAGAATTAAAGAAGAGCATCATCAGGGAGGGGATCGAGAAGGTGACGATGGAACACCTCTCCATGGGCATGAGCCACGATTTTGAGGTGGGGATTGAAGAAGGGGCGACCATCGTCCGGATCGGGACGGCGATTTTCGGGGAAAGAACGAGAGGGGGAACAACTTCGCCTCTTGTCTGACAAATCTTATTGCCCACGAAAAACACAAAATACACAAAAGGGTCTTTGGGTAACCAACCATGCATCTCTCACGCTTGAAAGGCAGAGGGAATGAAAATCACACCGCTCGAAATCAAACGCCAGCAGTTCAAAAAGGTCATGCGCGGGTACGACCCGGTGGAGGTCGATACCTTCCTCGATATGCTCTCCCACGAGCTGGAGGACGTTCTGACGAGGAACAAGGCGATGGGGGACCGGATCATCGAGCTCGAGACGCAACTCAAGGACTATAAGAACATAGAGAAGACGTTACAGCAAACGCTGCAGCAGGCGCAGGAAACGAGCGGGAAGGAGATCGAGAACTCCAAGAAGGAAGCAGGATTGATCGTGCAGGAGGCTGAATTGAAGGCCTCGCAGATTGTCGATAAAGCACGCATGGATTTTTCCAGGATGAAGGAGGAGATCTCCAACCTGAAGTCGCGTAAGGAGAGCATTCTTAGCAGGCTGAAAGTGCTCCTGGCATCGGAGATCGATCTGATCAGGGCTCTGGAGATCGACGAGGACGATATGACGAGGCACGACACGTCAAAAGGGACGGGGAAGGATCATATCGCCATTGATGAGATATTGAAGAAGTTGTGAGTGGGGGA
>JBBEBV010000023.1:0-4723 GCA_040882165.1 Bacteroidota bacterium | reverse complement strand
GCTGACTGCTGACTGCTGAAAGCCCTTGGATCATAATGAGTGAATTACGCAAACATATCGACGAAGCTCTGGTTTCTCTCCGCACCAGGACCGGATCGAAGCCGAAGATAGGCATTATTCTCGGTACGGGACTTGGCGGATTGGCGGCGGAGATCTCGAAGGAAGTTGAAATCGACTATGCGGACATCCCGCATTTTCCGGTCTCGACGGTCGAGTCGCATCATGGCAAACTTCTCTTTGGTACTCTTGCAGGGAAAACCGTTGTTGCGATGCAGGGCAGGTTCCACTTCTACGAAGGGTACTCGATGCAGCAGATCACCTTCCCGGTGAGGGTGATGAAATTTCTGGGCGTCGACACCCTGTTGATCTCCAATGCCGCAGGCGCCCTCAATCCCCTCTTCCGGAAAGGGGATGTGATGCTGATGGTCGATCATATCAACTTGCTGGGCGATAATCCCCTGATCGGCCCGAACGACGACACGCTTGGCCCCCGCTTTCCCGATATGTCGGAAGCCTACAGCAGGGAATTGCTCTCCATGGCCGGGCAGGTGGCGCTCGACTTAAAGATCGGGGTGCAGAGGGGCGTCTACGTTGCCATGTCCGGTCCGAACCTCGAGACCCGTGCAGAATATCGGTTCCTCCGATTCATCGGTGCCGATGCCGTCGGGATGTCGACAATCCCGGAAACCATCGTCGCGATCCACATGGGGATGCGTGTGTTCGGCGTCTCGATCATGACGGATGAATGTTTCCCCGACGCGCTGAAACCAGTTACGCTCGATGAGGTGATCGGCGTCGCGAAGAAGGCCGAACCGAACATGACCGCGATTATGAAAGAACTTGTGGGAAGACTGTGATGGTTCAAGGTTGAAGTTCAATGTTTAAAGTTCAAAGTGTCGAAATCTTTGGCATAACGACTTTAAGCCTTCAACTGCAACGTTGAACTTTAAACTTGAAACTTTAAACTTAAAACTTCTTCAATGCCTTTCAAGCAGATTACCGATAAGATAAACTACCACGAGCTCGAGACGGAAGTCCTGAAGTTCTGGGATGACCAGCAGATCTTCACGCAAAGCATCTCCGCGCGCGAGGGGGCTCCGTCGTTTACGTTCTATGAAGGTCCGCCGACCGCCAACGGCAAGCCCGGCATCCACCATGTCATGGCCCGGATGCTCAAGGACCTCATCTGCCGTTACAAAACCATGCAGGGGTACCAGGTGCGCCGGAAGGCGGGATGGGATACCCATGGCTTGCCGGTCGAGATTGAAGTGGAAAAGATGCTCGGGTTCAAGCACAAGGACGAAATCGTCGAGTACGGGGTTGCGAAGTTCAATGAAGAGTGCCGGAAGTCGGTTTGGAAATACAAAACGGAATGGGAGGAACTGACCCGCACGATGGGATACTGGGTCGACCTCGACCATCCGTACATCACATTTGAGAACAACTACATCGAGTCGATCTGGTGGGCGCTGAAGCGGTACTTCGACAAGGAGATGATCTACAAGGGATACAAGATCCAGCCGTACTGTCCCCGTTGCGAAACACCTCTCTCCTCGCACGAGGTTTCCCTCGGTTATAAGGATGTGAAGGACCCGTCGGTGTACGTGAAGTTAAAGGTCAAGGGGGAGGAGAACACCTACTTCCTGGTCTGGACGACAACGCCATGGACCCTGATCTCAAACGTCGCGTTGGCCGTTCATCCCGACGTCGATTATGTCAAAGTCGAGCATAAAGGCCAGAACCTGGTACTTGCCGAGGCGCGACTCTCCGTGCTGGGAGACGAGTATACGGTGCTGGAGAAGTGCAAGGGTGCGGCCCTTGTTGGAAAAGAATACGATCGGCTCTTCTCCTATCATCAGGTGAAGGAAAAGGGATGGTACGTAGTCGCAGCGGATTTCGTGACGACTGCGGATGGCTCGGGGATTGTCCATATGGCGCCGGCGTACGGCGAGGACGATTACCAGGCGGGAAGGAAATACGGGTTGCCCACGATCCATCCGGTCAACAAATCGGGGGAGTTTGGCGCTGAGGTGACCGATTTTGCCGGGAAGTTCGTCAAGGATGCTGATCCTGAAATTGTGGCCAACCTCAAGCAGCGGGGAATCCTCTATAAGAAAGAACAGTACCTCCACAGCTATCCCCATTGCTGGCGCTGTTCGGCGCCGTTGTTGTATTATGCACGGGAGTCGTGGTATATCCGCACTACCGCCTATGCGCAGCAGATGATCGATCTGAACAAGACTATCAACTGGATCCCGAAAGAGGTCGGGACCGGTCGATTCGGCAACTGGCTGGAGGAGAACAAGGATTGGGCCTTGTCCCGTGACCGATTTTGGGGAACGCCGCTGCCGATCTGGATTTGTGAGAAGTGTGGGAAGCAGAAGTGTGTTGGGAGCATTGCAGAGTTGAAGGATGGGAAGAACGTTCCCGAACCGCTCGATCTCCACAAGCCGTTCGTGGACGATGTCACCTTCACCTGCGGCTGCGGCGGAGTTATGAAGCGCACCCCCGAATTGATCGATGTTTGGTTCGACTCCGGAGCAATGCCGTTCGCCCAGTGGCACTATCCATTTGAGAATAAGGAGATCTTTGACCGCTCCTATCCGGCTGATTATATCTCCGAGGGGATCGACCAGACACGCGGATGGTTTTACACGCTTCACTCGATCGGCACATTTCTTTTTGACAAACCTGCGTATAAGAATGTGCTCGTGAACGAGCTGATCCTGGACAAGCAGGGGCAGAAGATGTCGAAGACGAAGGGCAACAGCGTCGATCCCTTCATGCTCATCAAAAAGTACGGTGCGGATGCGACCCGGTGGTACCTTGTGGCGAACAGTCCCGTCTGGCGCCCGACGCTGTTTGACGAAGAGGGGGTTGCCGAGGTCCAGCGCAAGTTCTTCAGCACGCTGGTCAACACCTACGCATTCTTTGCACTCTATGCCAACATCGATGGATTTCAGTACAAGGAGGAACAAATCCCCGTATCCGGGCGGGCGGAGATCGACCGGTGGATCCTTTCGGAGTTGAATACGCTCATCGGGAACTACACGCGATGGATGGACGAGTACGACGTCACACGCGCCTCGCGAGCGGTGAGCGACTTCACGATCGACCAACTTTCGAACTGGTATGTCCGGCGGAACCGTCGCCGTTTCTGGAAGAGCGAGCAGGGCCGCGATAAGACGGCAGCTTACCAGACGTTGTACGAGTGTCTCGTCGCGGTCTCGAAACTCATGGCGCCCTTTGCCCCGTTCCTTGCCGACGAGTTTTACCGGAGCCTGAACTCTGTGGCAAAACGCGAAGGGGCGGGTTCGGTCCATCTTGCCGAATTCCCGAAGATGGAAGAGGGGGTGATCGACGCGGAATTGGAGCTGAGGATGGAACGCGCAATCAAGATTGTGGGTTTAGTGAGAGCAATGCGGATGAAGTCGAACCTGAAAGTCCGCCAGCCCTTGCAGAAGATCATCCTTCCGGTCGGGAATGAAAAGGACCGCGCCGCCATCAAGCGGATGGAGGAGGTCATCATGGAAGAGATCAATGTGAAGCAGATCGAGTATGTGACGGACGATTCCGGGATCGTGAAGAAAAAGGCCAAGCCGAACTTCCGCTCCCTCGGACAGAAATTCGGCAAGGGGGTCCAGCCCGTTGCGGCACGGATCCGTGAGATGACGGGTAAAGAGATCGGGGAATTGGAGAGAGACGGAAGTCTCAACCTTCCTGTGAACGGCGCCGAGTATGCCATTACAAGAGAGGATATCGAAATCCTCCACGAAGACCTGAAAGGGTGGATGGTGGAGTCGGACGGGCCGGTGACCGTTGCTCTGGACACCGAGCTGACCGAGGAGCTGGTGGAAGAAGGACTGGCCCGTGAATTCGTCAGCCGGGTTCAAAATATCCGTAAAGATTCAGGGTTAGAGGTCATGGACCGGATCAGGATTTATGTTCAATCCTCGGAACGTATGGCAAAAGCCCTCGAACGGATGTCGGGATACGTAAAGCAGGAGACGCTGGCGGTGGAGCTTTCGTCCACCCCCCCTCCGACCCTCCCCCTGGCGCAGGAAGAAATAAATGACGAGCATGTGACGATTGCTATTGTGAAAGTGAAGATTTCCTAACAAGTTGTGCCGTCCAAAACAGCCTGGGGCACGCAGGCGCGTACATCACATGCAGGAGAAGATTCAATGGCGAAGAAGATCGCGAAAAAAACAACCGGTACAGCAAAGACCATCAGGGCCAGGGCAACCGCCGCGGTGAAAACGGTGGCGGTGAAAGCAAAGCCTGCCCCTGTGAAACCGCCGGTCGCGCGCAAGGGGTACAGCAAAACCGATCTCGCACACTTCAAAAAGATTATCCTGGAGAAGCGGAAGGAAATTCTGGAGGAACTCGAGACCTTGAAAGCCAGCATGATGGACGTGACGACGGGGGAATACGCCACAGAGAACTCGACGTACTCGCTCCATATGGAGCAGGGGACCGACACCATGGAGCGGGAGAAAACCTTTCTGTTCGCGTCGCGTGAAGGAAAATTCCTGAATTATCTCGACGACGCGTTGAAGAGACTGGAAAAAGGGGAATACGGTTTTTGCCTCGATTGCGGAACGCTGATCGACAGGGAGCGGCTGGAGGCTGTGCCGCACGCGCAACTCTGCATCAACTGCAAACTGAAGCGGGGGAAGTAATTCCAAGGAGAAAGTTTCAAAGAGTTGTTTTTTCCACGGAT
>JBBEBV010000022.1:1582-8602 GCA_040882165.1 Bacteroidota bacterium | reverse complement strand
CTGAGCGAACGAAGTGAGCGAAGTGTTGTTTTTCACCCCTCATTTCACTAAGTTTTTAGACTTCTCACAATACTCAAGTCTTTTCCATGGTCAAGCATATTGGAGTTGTGGGAGCGGGAACGATGGGAGGAGGAATCGCCCAAGTCGCCGCGCTCTCGAAAATCGAGGTCGTTCTCTACGACATCAACGACACCCTCCTTCGCCAGGCGCTGGAGCGGATCAAGACCGACCTGAAGAAAGGGCTCGAAAAGGGGAAGCTGACAAAGGAGCAAACGACCGAAGCATTCGCCCGGATCCACCCCCGAACGCATCTCGCGGACCTCGGACACTCCGATGTCATTGTCGAGGCAATCATCGAGGACCTCCGCGTCAAGAGAGACCTCTTCAAGCACCTCGAAGCCGACAGCAAACCGGGCACGATTCTCGCTTCCAACACCTCCTCCCTCTCGATCACAGCCATCGCGTCCGGGGTGCGGCATCCGGAGCGGGTTGTGGGAATGCACTTTTTTAATCCGGCCCACATCATGAAACTCGTAGAGGTGGTCCGGGGGACCCAAACATCGGCCGAGACTGTCCAGCGGACCGTGGATTTGGTGCAACAACTCGGCAAAACCCCCGTGCTCGCGAAGGACACGCCGGGATTTATCGTCAACCGCGTCGCCCGACCGATGTACGGGGAGGCACTTCGCCTCCTTGGCGAAAACGTCGCAACCGTCGAGGAGATCGATCGTATCATGAAGATTGAGGGGGGATTCGCAATGGGACCGTTTGAGCTCATGGATCTGATTGGGATTGATGTCAACCTTGCCGTCACCCAGTCGGTGTACGATCAGTTCTTCGGCGAGCCGCGCTACCGCCCCCACCCTCTTCAGAAGCAGATGGTCGACGCCGGAATGCTGGGAAGGAAAACAAAACGAGGGTTTTATCAGTACGACGACACGAAGTAACGATCTTGTGAAAAAAAAGAAAGCCGGGAAAAAGAGTCTGGTTGAACGATCGTTGAAGGGAAGTGGGCACGCAAAAGCCTATATCGTCGGCGAATCGCCGATGGTGGAGGAATATGCAATCCTGTGCGCGGCAAAAGGGTACGAGGTGTTGGTCCAGTGGAACGTGTCCACGAAGTCCGTCCCGGATTTCGGCCAGGCTTCCATCCGACAGACAGCGGTCATTCCGGTCGATGTGTCAGTGGCCATTGAACTCACGAACAACGATCCTCCGGTCAAACAGAAGAACTTGCAGAGGCTCGACAAGGCACTGGCTCCCACCGTCCCGATCCTGAGCTCCTCTGTCACGGTGACGGCGATGGAGCAGTCGGGGTGGATCAGCCATCGACACAGGTTGGTCGGGTTCTGCGCGCTCCCGACGTTCAGTGAAAAACCCCTGGCCGAGGTTGCGCCCACGGTTTTTTCGCCGAAAGAGACCATTGAGGTGGTCAGGCTTTTCCTGGGATCGATCGGCAAGGAGATCGTCCTTGTGCAGGATCGTGTGGGGATGGTGCTGCCACGCATCCTGTGCCAGATCGTCAATGAAGCCGCCTTTGCGCTGCAGGAGGATGTTGCCTCCCCTCGCGATCTCGACACGGCGATGAAACTGGGAACGAATTATCCCTATGGCCCTGTTGAATGGGCTAACCGGATCGGCATGCGGAATGTGTATTCCATCCTGACGGCCATGGAACAAGACCTGAAGGAGGACCGGTACCGGGTCGCTCCCCTTCTGAAACAGATGGCCCAGGCAGGTCCATGGTGGAAAACGGAATGAACACGAACTTCAAGAAAGGCATCGTATGAAACGCTTCCCTGCGGTTATGTCGCTCCTCGTTCTCCTAAGCCCGCTTGTGTCCGGACAGGGACAACGGCCGGTCCTTCCCTTCGAAGGAATTATTGAGTTTAAGATGCAGAACCTCGAAAGCGTGCAGTTTTTTGAATCGTACATCAAGGGGGATCGGGTCCGGATGCAGACGAAGGAAAAACTCGATTATGTACCGATCGTGATCCAGGATCACGGTGCACAAACGACGTTCTTCCTGGTGACTGCCACCGAACGGTACTTCCAGGCACCCATGTCTCCAGGGACACCCGAACCCGAAGCGCAGCGGTTTGAAGTGGAACAGACAGCGGAGAAAGAAACCATTGCAGGTCTTCCGTGCGAGCTCTTTACCGTCAAGATGGCCGACGGGGAGTTGGAAGTATGGGCAACGCTTGCGCTGGGAACAGTTGCCGGCTTTTCGCAGTCGTTGAATAAGGACAACACCACGCAACCGACGTGGGAATCATACTTCACCTCCAGGGGGTACACCGGCGCACGCGTCATCATCTATAATGCAGAAGGCCACGAGCAGGGGCGGTACGAATTGACCGGCGTAACCCGCAAAGCTGTGCCCGAATCCCTGCTCCGCGTCCCGCGGGGATACGAAAGAGTTGCCGACCAAAAAGACCTGGTCCCGCGACGACGCTGAGTTGAATCTTTTTTTTCTTCACAGTATCCAGAGAAGGAATTTCCCATGAAAACCATGCACACATTCTGCTCCCTTTTTCTTCTGGCCGCGCTGACCGTCGGTTTGGCGGTCGGTCAGCCGAAAGTGTCTGTCGACAAATCGGGGATCGATCTCGGGGCCACCTATAATGGCGAGGTCAAGAAGGCAAAGATCCTGATCAGAAATTCGGGGAAGGAGACCCTCAAGATCCTCGGCGTGCAGACCTCTTGCGGATGCACCACGGTGAAGCAGCCGAAATCCGAGTTGAAACCGGGGGAATCGGACGCCGTGGAGGTCGAGTTCAATTCCACCGGATTCCGGGGGAAGATTACCAAGCATGTCACGATCCAGACGAACGATCCCGTCACACCAAGTGTCAGCGTAACGCTGATCACAGATGTGATCGATGAGCTGACCCCTGTCAACAATTCGTCCGTGGTCTGGCTCGGCAGCCTGCCGGTCGGGAAAGAGGTCGCACACAAAGTGGGCTTCAAGAATGTCTCGGGCAAGATCATGTCACTCAAGGGGTACACAAGCACTTCCCCGAGCGTCACCATCGTCTTCGAAACAAAAGCCGTGATGCCGGCGGACACGGTGTTCATTACCATCAAAGTGAAACCTGACAAAGTTGATTACGGCACGGAGCAGATCATGCTCCAGACCGACAGCAAGAAGCAAACCAATGTCCCGGTGCGCGTGACGTTCATCGGGACCAAGGCAAGCTGACCATGATGAGACAAGCATTGCGCGAAGCGGCCATTCTCTTTTTCTTCGCGGCCGCCCTCGGATCCCTCTACACCGCAAGCACGGGAAAGGGGTTGTTTGCCGATACGGCAGGTGTAGCTTCCCCCCTCTCCGGCGACCATGCCCCGGTCCTCATACCGCTGGACGAGGCGAGAGGATTCTTCGACTCGGGGGAAGCGCTCTTCATCGACGCCCGCCACGAGTTCGACTATAAACTCGGCCATATCAAGGGGGCCATGAATATTCCGTTACAGGAACTCGAGGAGAAAAAGGAACTGATCTCCCCCATAGCGAAAGACAGGCTGCTGATCATCTATTGCGATGGGGCGGAATGCAATTCCAGCATTGAGCTTTCCTCGAAACTTTTTCAGTCCGGATATTCCAACGTCAGAATTTTTTTCGGCGGTTGGCGGGAATGGGAAGCAGCCGGGCTTCCGATTATTCAATCGCAGGACTGAAGAACCGCGTATCAACGGGCCATCGAATTTCATGAAAGACCTCCTTTCCAATCCGTACCTTTCCCTCCTTACGCGAGCTTTTCTCGGGAGCTTCTTCATCGTCATCAGTATCGATAAGATCGCCGAACCGCTCGCCTTCGCGGAGTCGGTCGGGAATTATAAGCTCTTCCCCCTTCCAGCCGTTCTGGTCATCGCCACGGTTCTCCCATGGCTCGAACTCCTGGCCGGGCTTGCAATTCTCTTCGGCGTCGTGCAGCGTGGTAGCTCGCTCCTCCTCTGCCTGATGCTGGGAGTGTTCACCCTTGCTGTCCTCTCGGCTCTTTTACGCGGGCTTGATATCTCATGCGGGTGTTTCACGCAGGACCCGTCGGCGGGGAAAATCGGATGGATGAAAGTTGCCGAGAACGGTTCGCTCTTTCTTCTTTCCCTTTTTCTCCTCTTCTCCAGATCAGGAAAGTTCACCCTGGAATCGTTCATCAGGGAAAGATCGGACACGCGATAGAGATGTCCTGGTTCCGGTTTTACGCGAACGCATAAGTTCATCTTCGTCATGGTTCTTCCACCAATCGCTCCAACAAGGTCTTGAGCATGCCGCAACGAACTGAAGCTGTGATCATCGATGCCGTACGAACACCGGTTGGCAAGTACGGCGGCGCATTGAAGGATGTCCGCCCCGATGACCTGAGCGGATCGCTCCTGCAGGCGCTCGTCGCGCGAACACAGCTCGATCCGACATTCATCGAGGATGTGTTTTGGGGGTGCGCGAACCAGGCGGGGGAAGACAACCGGAATGTCGCAAGGATGGCGGTTCTTCTCGCCGGGTTCCCTTTTTCAATTCCCGCAACCACCGTCAACAGACTCTGTGGATCGAGCCTCGAGGCAGTCAACCAGGCATCGCGGGCGATCTGGTCCGGGGAGTACGAGATCGTTATTGCCGGCGGGGTGGAGAGCATGACACGCGCGCCGTATGCCGTTCCGAAAAACGTCAGCGGTCAACCCCTGTTCGGCAATATCACGGGATACGATACCGCATTGGGGTGGCGGTTCCCGAACCCCGCGATGGAAAAAGTCATACCCCTGGAATCCATGGGGGAGACGGCGGAGAACGTCGCATCGATGTATACCATCAGCCGCGAGGAGCAGGACCTGTTCGCCTTGCGCAGCCACCGGCTTGCCATCCAGGCACAGAATGAAGGGCGTTGGAACGACGAGATCGTTCCGGTGGCAATCCCGCAGAAAAAAGGGGATCCGTTTGTTTTCAGCAGGGACGAAGGTCCCCGTCCCGACACATCCCTTGAAAAGTTATCGAAACTGCAACCCGCATTCCGTAAAGGGGGAAGCGTTACCGCCGGCAACTCTTCCTCCCTCAACGATGCCGCTGCGGCACTCATGCTGATGAGCGGGCCTAGAGCGAAAGACCTCGGTCTCACACCGCTGGCGCGTGTCGTTTCCACAGGCATCGCCGGAGTCGATCCACGCTGCATGGGAATTGGACCTGTGCCCGCGACCGAAATGGCTCTGAAAAAAGCCGGCCTGTCGATCGGTCAGATCGACGTGATGGAATTGAATGAAGCTTTCGCCGCACAGTCTTTGGCATGTATCCGGGAGTTGGGTATTCATCCGGACAAAGTGAACGTGAACGGCGGGGCGATCGCGCTTGGTCATCCGTTGGGTTGCAGCGGCGCGCGCATCCTGACTTCGCTCGTTCACGAAATGAAACGCCGGAAGTCGCAGTACGGCGTCGCAACCATGTGCATCGGCGTCGGGCAGGGAATTGCGACTGTGGTGCAACGGCTGTAAAACGAGGTAGAAACAAACGCATCATCCATAAGCCTCTTAGTGAAAACCTTAAGAGCGCCGCAACATCAGCTTCCATTGTCATTATGGAGAATCCGTCATGAAAAACACCGTTCAAATATTTCTCACAGCCCTTCTCCTCTCATCCTGTACTCCCACACAACAGGATCTCCAACCCGCCCTGAACGGCATCACCGCGGAAAATCTTCTCACCCATATCCAAACCCTCTCCTCCGATGAATTCGAGGGCCGCTCGCCGGGGACGGTGGGTGAGACATTGACGGTCAACTACCTGACGGAGGCATTTCAAAAGCTTGGACTGCAACCTGGTAATCCGAACGGTACGTATGTGCAGGAAGTTCAGCTCGTTGGGTTTACGGCACAGCCTACCGCGTCCATGAACGTGGCCGGGAAACGCATCGCCCTTCAGTTTCCCACCGATCTCGTCATCACCAGCCGGAGGTTCGTCCCGGAAGTGAGGGTTGAGAATTCCGACATCGTCTTCGTCGGGTACGGCGTCGTCGCGCCGGAGTACGATTGGGACGATTACAAGGATGTGGATGTTCGCGGCAAGACGATCGTGATGCTGGTGAACGATCCCGCCATCCCCGACCCGAATGACCCTGCAAAGCTCGACGAGACGATGTTCAAAGGCCGTGCGATGACCTACTACGGCCGGTGGACATACAAATACGAGATCGCCTCGGAAAAGGGGGCTGCCGCCGCGATCATCGTCCATGAAACCGGTCCGGCCGGCTATCCCTTCGAAGTCGTTTCGGGGAGCTGGGGGCGGGAGAATTTCGACATCCAACGTGCCGACAAGAACATGGGGCGGGTGGCTGTGGAATCCTGGATCCGCGATAGCAAAGCCAAAGAACTGTTTGCCGCGGCCGGCATGGATTTCGACGCGATGAAGCAGGCTGCCCTGAAAAAAGATTTCCGCCCTGTCCCGCTCCATGGCAAGGCGAATTTCGCGGTAAAGAACACATTGCGCGAGGTCCCTTCCAACAATGTCGTGGCGAAACTCGAGGGCTCCGACCCGGCGCTCAAAGATGAGTATATCGTTTTTACCGCCCACTGGGATCACCTCGGGAAGAATGAAACTCTGAAGGGAGATCAAATTTATAACGGGGCGTTGGACAACTCCTCCGGAACGGCCACGGTGCTCGAAATTGCGGAAGCCTTCACCCGGCTCTCCCCCGCGCCGAAACGATCGATTCTTTTCGTGATGGTCACCGCGGAGGAACGCGGACTGCTGGGAGCCAAACATTATGCGGAGAACCCACTCTACCCCCTGAACAAAACTCTCGCTAACATCAACGTCGACGGCTTCAACCAATGGGGAAGGACGAAGGACATTGTTATCGTCGGACATGGGAATTCCACGTTGGACGATGTGGTCACGCGGCTCGCAACCGCTGATGGACGTACCATCGTCCCAGATCCGGAACCGGAGAAAGGGTTCTTCTATCGCTCCGACCATTTCGAATTCGCCAAGCAGGGTGTCCCGGCGCTCTACACGGACTCCGGAGTCGAATACATCGG
>JBBEBV010000022.1:0-1482 GCA_040882165.1 Bacteroidota bacterium | reverse complement strand
AAACCATTTCCTTATCTTAACGCCACGTTTTTGAGCGGTTTCCCAAATTGCTTATTTCTCCTCCTTCATACGTTTACCGAGAGGTTTTCGATGCACCGTCCACACCGTAAATTATTGTTGAAAGGTTCCCCCCTCCTTCTCCTTGCCCTGCTGGTGTCCCTGACCTTCGCACAAGAACGCCGAAGAGAAGTCCCGAAAGCTCCTCCGCGGGCCGAGGGAGACGGGCCATTCACAAAACTGATCATCCGTGGTGCGATCCTCATTGACGGGACCGGCGCTCCGGCGATCGGTCCGACCGACATCACCATCGAAAAAAACCGGATCACCCAAATCCGTACTGTCGGCTTTCCCGGACTTCCTCTCGACACCACCGCGCGCCTGAAAGCGGAACCGGGCGAACGGGTGATCGATGCGCATGGGATGTATGTCCTCCCGGGCTTTGTCGACATGCACGCTCATACCGGCGGCACGGGACAGGGAACGCCCGCTGAATATGTGTACAAACTTTGGCTGGGTCATGGGATCACAACCATCCGCGAGCCCGGAAGCGGGAACGGTTCGGAATGGACCCTGGAGGCAAAAGGAAAGAGTGAAAGAAATGAAATAACTGCCCCACGTATCAAAGCGTACTTTGGCTTTGGCCAGGGCGCCCAGTCCCCGATCCGTACCCCCGACGACGCACGCAAGTGGGTTCAGCAGATCGCGAAAATGGGCGCAGATGGGATCAAGTTCTTCAGCGCCCCCCCAACCGTCCTTGCCGCAGCACTGCAGGAAGCAAAGAAGGTCGGGATCGGGACGGCGATGCATCATAACCAACTCGGCGTCGCGCGGACAAATGTCCTCTTCACCGCGCGAAACGGCTTGACCACCATGGAACATTGGTACGGACTGCCTGAGGCGCTGTTCCAGGACAAGACTGTTCAGGACTACCCACTCGAATACAACTATCAGGATGAACAGCATCGCTTCTCCGAAGCCGGGCGTCTCTGGAAGCAAG
Organism: Bacteroidota bacterium; assembly: GCA_040882165.1. GTDB lineage: Bacteria > Bacteroidota > Ignavibacteria > UBA10030 > UBA10030 > UBA6688. The sequence continues at coordinate 485 of JBBEBV010000022.1, read as the reverse complement.
CCGCTCCTCCCTACTCCGAGCACTGGAACAACGTGATGAACGAGTTGCTGAAACTTGATTTCACGATCAACCCGACATTCACGATCTACGAAGCAAGCCGCGACCTCATGAAGCAGTACCGGGCGGAGTGGCACGAGCAGTACACGCTCCCCTCTCTCTGGCGATATTTCGAGCCAAACCGGGCGGCCCACGGCTCGTACTGGTTCAACTGGGGGACCGAAGAGGAGGTTGCCTGGCGGGAGAATTATCGCCTTTGGATGACATTCGTCAACGAATATAAGAACAGGGGTGGACGAGTGACGCTTGGTTCGGATGCGGGATATATTTATAAAATCTATGGCTTTGGTTACATTCAGGAGATGGAGTTGCTCCGTGAAGCGGGGTTCCATCCGCTCGAGATCATTCGATCAGCAACGTTGTACGGAGCCCAGGCACTTCACATGGACGAACAGATCGGTTCCGTGGAAGTCGGAAAGCTTGCCGAC
>JBBEBV010000021.1:0-8640 GCA_040882165.1 Bacteroidota bacterium | reverse complement strand
GACGGTATCCGCGCCGGCGTCGCCGCCGACCGATCGCAATTCTTCAAGGATCTTACGATACCGTTCTACGGGGTCAACAGGCCGGGCGCAAAGGTAAGCCAGGGTGTCCGGGACGCCTTCTGGTTTCAAAGCATGCTGGGGAGCCTCAAAAGCGAGCTCGATTGCATCAAGGCGTTTTCCGAGACGGATTTTACCGGGGACCTCGGGAAGTTCGACGTACCGACCCTCATCATTCACGGCGATGATGACCAGATGGTGCCGATCGGCGCCTCGGCACACGCGTCATTGAAGCTCATCAAGAACGCGACTCTGAAAGTGTACGCGGGGGGCCCGCACGGACTTGCCGACACGCACAAGGACAAGCTCAATGCAGACCTGCTGGCGTTTCTCAAGGCTTGAGTGTGTCCCTGCACTTCTAAAACGCCGTGTCCGTACAGATAGAATTGAACAATTGACTATGTCACGAAAAAGGAGAGGACCAAATGACCCATGCGGGAAAATATACCTTGGGGTTTCTGTTTGTCACCTTTGCTTTCTTTCCCGGCACAGAGACCTCGTATGCTCAAGAGAAACGAGAATCAAGCTATTCACCGGTGATCGAGGAATCGTTTGACAAAGTCGTGGCGCAGGACAAGTCCCGAAAGGCTTCTGTGATGAAACGCCACATGGACTTGCTCCATGAACGCTACAATCTGTCGAGGAATGTGACAACGGAAGTCACGATGTCCGGGGGAAAAGCGTTACCCGTCGGCCCGACTGCCAGAATGAAAGGCGGAATGACTTGGGAGAAACTGGCCCGCATGACGCCAGAGGAGATCAAGCAAGAAGGTGTCTTCCCCTATCTGCCTCTTCCCCATCCGAACCATGCATCCGGTGGAATGTTGTTCCCACAAAATCAGATACAGCAGTTCCCCCGGCTCGAGCGATTTGATCTGGACTTTGACTTGCCGGAACATTTTCTCCCCGAATCCCCTCCCCCCATTTTTCTTACCACCCACAAAGACATGGGGGACGTTTCTCAGGGACAGGTGATCTCGTTGGACAACTACTATGAAATCTTTAATGGGATTTTGAACCCAAAGCAATTAGAGGGACTGCGGCTTCTGGTTACACAGTTTCCTCAGCAGCAGTTTAATGCGACCGCAGATCGAAAAAGTGAAAAGCCGAGTCAGGGAGTGACATGCTTCGACTGCCATGTCAACGGACATACCTCCGGGGCGACACATTTGGTCGGCGATATTCGACCGCAGTCCCACCGAAACCGCATTGAAACCCCCTCGCTCAGGGGCGTCAACATCCAACGCCTCTTCGGTTCCCAGCGCGCACTGAAAACCGTTGAGGATTTCACGGAGTTTGAACAACGCGCCGCCTATTTCGATGGAGACCACTTGACCGCCGCTAAAAAGGGTGTGAACATCCTTGAACGGGGAAGCCAGGTTCACTTTATGGCGGAGTTTCAGGCGCTTCTCGATTTTCCACCGGCGCCGAAGCTCGAGCTCTACGGTCGACTGGATCAGGCAAAAGCAACCGATTCAGAAAAGCGGGGGGAGAAGATCTTTTTTGGCAAGGGGAAGTGCGCCAGTTGCCATGGCGCCCCCTACTACACCGACAACCAGATGCATGACCTTCAGCTTGAGAGATTCTTCAAGGCCCGGACGATCAACGACCAATACATCCGGGCGAGCGGGCCTATCAAGACATTTCCTCTGCGGGGGATCAAGGACTCTCCCCCGTATTTGCACGACGGCCGACTGCTGACACTGGAGGATGCCGTTGAATTCTTTAACCTCGTTCAGCAGCTCAATCTGAACAGCCAGGAGAAAAAAGATCTCACTGCGTTTCTCAGGCAGTTGTGATCCCGAGGTCGATGATGGGGGTCACGGTGAAGGGCGAACGATGGACCGTTGCTGTCGAGCAGGAATGAGGCGTACCATACCGGTCGTAAGCATGCGAAGGACGCACAATGGAGTATTATTGTCGCGTTCCTCGCCATACCCTGTGATCCGGCGTTGAATTTCTGTATGCCCATGCGCACCTCGACCGTGCGGGGGAACTTATGCCCAGGACCTTCTTCAGAGACCATACCGTCAAGCTGGCCCTCCACCGTGCGATGAAAATTGTTCTATGGATCCTCGCCGGCTTCCTGTGCTTGATCCTCCTCGCGGTGGTGGCGCTTCAGTTCCCCGGGGTGCAGCGCTATATTGTGCAGAAGGCATTGTCATCGATTGCCGAAAAGACGCAAACCCGCATCGAGGTCGGTTCGATCAATGTAGCATTCACGAACTCGGTCGTTCTCCAGAACATTTTTGTTGAAAGCCGCCAGCGGGACACGTTATTGTTTGTTCGGACGCTCGCAGCGGACGTGAACCTGCTTGGACTGTTCTCGCACGAGATCACATTAAAAAACGTCCGGGTCGACTCGCTCACCGCCCACATCACCCGCACGTTACCCGACAGCAGTTTCAATTTCGATTTTATCCTTGACGCCCTCGGCGCCGAATCAGCGCCTGAGGTGAATCCCGAGCCATCCTCGGGGCCGGGGTGGGCAATACGGTTGGGCGGATTGAGTCTGAACGGCGTGGTTCTGACGTACGATGATGCGGTGAGTGGATTGAACCTTGAAGCTCACCTCGGCGTGCTGGAAGCGTCCATCGACAAGTTCGATCTCGAGGCGATGCAGTTCCATATCGATGAAGTATCGCTGAAGAACACCAGGGCGAGTGTCCTCCAAACGAAAGGTCCAACACCGGACGAACCATCGCCGGGCGATGCACAGGGTGTGACCGTTGATTTCCGGATTGGAACCGTATCGCTTGCGGACCTTCATCTCTCGTATGAGAACACCGTAGCGAACGAGCGCTACGTCGTCGACCTTGGATCATCGACTCTTGTCGCCGATAAATTCGACCTCCCCTCGCACCAACTTGCGCTCAAGTCCTTCGAGCTTGCAAACACGAGTCTTGTTGTCGTCCAACCGGTCAAGAGCGGAGCCCAAACTGAAGGGTCCGCTGCCGCCACTGTGCCCTGGGTTCTCAGCCTCGATCAGCTGAGTCTCAGCGACAACAGCATAACCTATGATGTTCATGGCGCACCCCGGGCGCAGGGCCTCGATTTGAATCATCTCCGGTTGGAAGGCCTGACCGTGGAGGCAGAAAACCTCTCCTACAGTGAACATCGCATCACGGCAGACATTACGCAGACTTCCTTTCGGGAAGGGTCCGGTCTTCAGGTTCGTAAACTGTCAGGCGGGTTTATCCTTGACTCTGTCCACACGCAGCTCGCGGACTTCATTGTGGAAACTCCTGCCAGCCGCATTCGCCAGAGTACACTTCTCAGCTACCCTTCCCTTTTCGAGCTCAAGAACCACCCCGGCACGGTCAGCGTGAAGGCGACCATCGGCGATTCTCATATCGCCATATCGGATTTGCTCTTTTTCCAACCGTCCCTCCCGATAAAAAACAAAACGGGCGCGACGATACGGTTCTCTTCCAAACTCTCGGGGCGGGTACAGGATTTGCGGGTGGAGGAGTTGCGGATTGCGGCAGGGGATTCCACCACCATCGATCTCACCGGTTCCATCCGCGGATTGCCCGAGGCAGAGACGGCACACTATGATGTGAACCTTCGTCGTTTCACTTCCGGCCGGAACGACATTCAGGACCTTATGGCGGATACGTTACTGCCGAAGGATATCGTCCTCCCTGCTTCCCTGAGCCTGAGCGGACACTTCAGCGGCACCATGAAGAACTTCTCCGCCTCATCGGCACTTGTGACCAGCATCGGAAATGTGAAGGGAACCGCGGCCTTGAACTCCGGTCAAAGACCCGGCACAGCAGCCAGTCGATGGAAGACAGACTTCACCGTCGACGAGTTGGATATCGGATCGCTTCTGAACAATCCGGAAACGTTCGGTCCGGTGACGCTGACAGCTTCCGCCGCCGGAACTGGCCTACGCAAAGAGGAGATTGAAGCGCAACTCAAGGTGGACGTGGACAAGGCGGTTCTGAACGGGTACACCTACCGGCGGCTTACCCTCAACGGAACTGCCAGTCCGAACATGTTTGAAGGAAACGCTGAGATCCGCGATTCCAACATTGTCTTCGCATTCAACGGAACCGTCAACACCAGCGAAGAGCACCCGACATACCAATTCACATTCGATTTAAAAGGCGCCGACCTGCAACGGCTCCACTTCACTTCGGATGATATACGCGTGTCAGGCGTAATCACGTCGGATCTTACGGGACAGACCATCGACGGCATGAATGGAACCATGAGCGCACGCAACGTTGTCATCATGAAGAACCGGAGACACTATCTTATCGATTCGCTCATAGTTGCTTCGGTGAATGCAGAGAATGAAACCCACATCCGCCTCGAGTCGCCTCTCCTCGCCGCGACCTTTGACGGCTCGATCGCTCTCGGTGATTTGCCGGGGGTGATGAAAGCACATTTCAGCCGGTATTTCACTCTTCACGATACTCCCATCGCAAAAGCCTCGAGGGCTCAGGCATTCTCGTTCCAGATTGTCTTGCGCGATCCCCGGATGCTTACCGAAGTCTTCTTCCCCCAACTTGAGAGACTCACCGCAGGGGTAATCGAAGGAACATACGACAGCGAGGAGATGATCCTGAATGTGAATATTGATATTCCCACACTGGCGTATGGCGGTCTCGATATTGACAGTCTCCGTCTTACGGTTGTCTCCGATCCTGAAAGGTTGCAGTCCGCGGTACGCATCGGGTCCATTGCAAATGCGATGCTGGAAGTGTCGAACGTTCAACTCAGCGCACGCGTTGAAGACGATAGTATCGAAGTATCCCTGCAGAGTCTGGAGAGCAACGGCGGCACCACGATGCTTCTTGCCGGGATCTGCACCAGCGTGCCGGACGGGTATCAATTTCGATTCCTGCCGGATGGGATCGTATTTCAGAACACCCCATGGCACGTCCCTGCAGATCATACCATCCTCTTCGGTTCCAACCAATTTATGGTGCACCATGTCGAGCTGCGCGACTCCCTCCAAAGCCTGTTGCTGAACAGCACCGACAGCTCAACCCGGCAACCCCCTTTGAACATTGAGTTCGTCAATTTCAATCTCGCAACACTCTCGCTCGTTCTTGAGCGTGACAGCGGATTGGTCCGCGGTGTGTTAAACGGCAATGTTGCGCTGGAAAATCTTGACAAACAAATGGCATTCACCTCTGATATCAATATCCAGGACTTCACATTTGCGCGAAGCCTGGTTGGCGACATTAATGTGCGCGCAAACAATCAAACGGAAGATGTGTACGAACTCACCATGGAGCTTACCGGCAACGACAACGACATTGCCATTCAAGGCCACTACCGAAGCAAGGTGGGCGGCAGCGAGCTGGACCTCGATCTCGATTTCAACACCATGAACCTTGCCACCCTGGAACCGTTTACATTCGGTTCGGTGGAACGGCTTTCGGGAAGCATGACCGGTGAGCTGCACATGACGGGCACGCTCAGGAAACCCTCCATCATTGGGAATCTGCAGTTTACGAACGCCGCCCTGAACCCGACGATGCTGGGCTCTTATCTACGCATCGAAGATGGCCGGATCACATTCGATGCGCAGGGTATCCACTTCCAATCCTTTGAACTCAGTGACACGCTGGGTCATAAGGCATCTCTGAAGGGGAATCTTTTTACCGAAGACTTTCTTGATTTCCGGTATGACCTGCGGATCCACACGGAAGACTTCCTGTTATTGAACAAACCATCCAGCCGGGATGCATTGTATTATGGCACGGTCTTCCTCGATAGTGATATCGTTATTGGAGGAAACCAGGCAAGGCCGGTTATCCGCATGCAGGCGCAACTTGACAAAGGGACCGATCTCGGGGTCGTCCTGCCGGAATCGGAATCCTCTCTCCAACAGCGGCGCGGAATCGTGAGATTCGTGGAAGTGGAAAGCAGAGCGAATCCCATCATGTCCCGAAGCAAGCCCAGATCCGGGGGCGCGCGCGACACGACCAGGGAAAAACTTTCGGCCATCGATCTCACCGCCAATGTGGAAGTCAACAAGGAGTCAAGGCTGCGGATATTGATCGACCCGATAGCCGGTGATTCCCTGGTGATCTGGGGAGAAGCAGCATTCAGTGTCGGCGTGGACCCAAGCGGGAAATTGACGGTCACAGGACGGTACGAGATATTGGAAGGATCTTATCAGCTTTCGTTCGGAGATTTTATCCATCGTCAGTTCGCGATAGAAAAAGGAAGCAGCATCACATGGTTTGGATCTGTGACCGAGGCCAATGTTGACATCACCGCACTCTACACGGCGAAAACTTCTGCATTGGATTTGGTGCAAGACCAGCTCGTGGGGTTAAGTCCCGAGGAGCGTAACAAATACAAGCAGGAACTCCGCATCCAGGTTTTTCTGATGATGGACGGTAAGCTCCTGGAGCCGAACATACGCTTCCGGCTCGACCTTCCGCCGGACCAGCGGGGCGCTCTGGGCGGGTCGATCTACGCAAAGCTGAACGAACTCAACGGCCAGGAATCCGAACTCAACAAGCAGGTCTTTGCGCTTCTCGTGTTGGGCAGATTTATCTCATCCAATCCACTTGCCTCTGCAAGCGACGGTGGGCTCTCCGGGTTTGCACGATCGAGTGTCAGCCAGATTTTGACCGCGCAGTTGAATCGACTCTCAGAACAATTCATCACGGGCGTGAGCCTCAATGTCGGTGCAGAGTCATTTCAAGATTATTCCTCGGGCACAGCCGAGGGAAGGACCCAGCTGCAGCTGTCACTGACAAAACAACTCTTCGAGGAACGCGTCACCGTGCAGGTCGGCGGGAATGTGGATCTCGAAGGACGGCGGAGCCAGCAAAATTCGCTCAACAATTTTGCCGGGGATATCAAGGTGGCGTACAAGATGACGGAAGATGGACGATGGCAATTGCAGGTTTTCAGACAAAATACGCACGGCGGCGCAATCGAAGGTGACCTCGTGGAGACGGGACTCGGAATCATATTTACGATTGATTATGACAAACTCTTCGGCTTCTCACTCAAACCTCTTTCCGGCAACGGGGACGACAAATAGATGTGGTTGTTACGACATATCTCCAGGCGCCGAACCACAGTCACCCTGAGTGCCCGACTGACTTCGTTGAGCCGGATTCGCGGGCAGGCCGTCTCGCCTCCTGACGGTGAGAAGACCTCGAAGAGCACGATCTCCCATGTGCTCCAGACACCGGTTTTCCCTTCGTTCGCTATGTGCGATCGGCCGCGACTGACGCCGGGGTTGGGGAAACAAGCGATGCAATGCTTCGTTTCCATCGGACTGGTCATGCTGGTTCTTGCTGCCGGTTCAGGCTGCAGCGGCACCGGATATCTTGCTCAAGGCGAAAAGCTCTACACGGGGGCAGAATTACAGATCGGGAAGAAGGGTGAGATACCGGATGAAAGCGACCTCGAAGCTCAACTGGAAAACCTGATCGTCCCCGAGCCGAATGGAAAGCTCTTGTGGCTGTTCCGCGTGAAGTTATGGCTCTATAACGTCGGACTGTTTAAGGAAAGCATGGGAGAACCCCCCGTGCTGCTTGAAGACGTCGACCCCGATCGCGTTGCGGCAAGAATGCGCACGATGCTGGAAAACAAAGGTTATTTTCAGGCGGAGGTGGGCTATACGGTCCATGAAGAAGAGAAAACGGGGGACATCCAATACCATGTTGAAATCCGTTCTCCGTATACCCTTCGCAGCGTCAACGTAAAGGGGGACGACTCCCCCGCGGTTGATTTTATCCGGGCAAGCATGAACGAAACGATTCTCAAGGTGGGAGACCCGTACGATCTGACAAAGCTTCAACAGGAACGGGTGCGCATTGATGCAGCCTTGAAGGACAAAGGTCTCTTTTACTTCGCACCGGAGTTTATCCTGTTTGAGGCGGACAGTTCCGTTGGCGAGCGGAAAGTCGATCTTTCGATGAGGCTCAGAAGTCAACTCCCGGAAGAGGCCACTCGTATCTACACGATCGGCACCGTCACCATTTATTCCGGCTATGCGCTCAACCGCGACACTGTCCATACTCCCACCGGCGATACCGTGCGTGTCGGTGGGTACACGTATATCGACCTGGACAAGAAGTTTGATCCCGACGTTATCGTCCGTTCCATCTTTTTCGAGAAGGGACAACCCTATAGCAGGGAAAACCATGACCTCACGCTGAACAGGCTTATGAATCTCGGCGTCTTCAAGTTCGTGAATATCCGGTTCGAGGAGGCCGATTCGGCGGGCATACCGAGATTGGATCCTCATATCGCTCTGACGCCTCTCCTGACGAAGACCATTCGTTTTGAACTGAAAGGAGTTTCCAAATCGAATAACCTTATGGGGCCGGTCTTCGAGTCCAGCTACCGGAACAGGAACCTTCTTCGCGGGGCCGAACTTTTCAAACTCAATCTTGAGGCGGGTTTTGAAACATCCCTCCGCGGCACCCAATCAGGGGGGAGTTCGTATGAAATCGGAACGCGGGCAGAATTGGATCTGCCGAAGTTCGTCACACCGTTTACGCTGGGAAAAGTATCAGGACGATTCGTCCCGAAGACACGGATCGCATTGGGATTTCGGTTGCTGCACCGTCTCGAGTACTATCAGATGTTTTC
>JBBEBV010000020.1:0-1472 GCA_040882165.1 Bacteroidota bacterium | reverse complement strand
TCTAACAGATGAATAGGATTCTTTGTGGCATCTCTGTCGGTACTTGTCATAACCAGGAATGAGGAGAAGAACATTGTCGAGTGCCTGAAAACCGTCCGGTGGGCAGATGAGATCGTCGTCGTGGATGGAGGGAGCACGGATAAGACTGTCGTCCTGGCCGGCACCATCACTCCAAAGGTCTTTGAACGGAAATGGGATGGGTACGGGGCGGCGAAGAATTTCGGACTGACTCAGTGCACTTCGGAATGGGTCCTCTGGTTGGATGCGGACGAGCGTGTGCCGGAAGCACTCGCCGATGAGATCCGGAAAACCATCCAAAGCAACCCTTCACAGGATGGCTTCGAAGTTCCACGCAGGGCGAACTTTCTGGGAAGCTGGATCAACCATTGTGGATGGTATCCAGGATATGTTTGTCGTCTCTTCAGACGAGTAAAGGGCCGCTTTACCGAGCCAAAGGTACACGAGAAACTGGAGGTAGAGGGGAATGTCGGGCGTCTTTCCTCCGACCTCCTTCACTACACCGATCCTACGTTTGCTCATTATTTTGAGAAGTTTAATCGGTATACCTCTTTGGCAGCGGAGGAATTGTATGAACGCGGCGAACGATTTAGCTTTGTCCAGGTGTTGATCCGGCCACCATGGGTCTTCTTCAGGATGTACGTCTTGCGGGCCGGCTTCCTGGATGGGATCCCTGGATTTGTGCTCTGCGTTGTTTCCGCCTTCTATGTATTCACAAAATATGCAAAGCTTTGGGAGATATCCTTAAAAAAGTCAAGGAGTTAGGGGTATGAATCAAAGTGAAAAAGATGCAGCCTTCTTCATGAATCTGGTTCTCATGTTTCAGGCCGCGGCGATGCAGCATCTTGGGAAACTCAAGAACCCGGTTACAGACAAGGTCGAGCGTGATCTTGAACAGGCCCAGTTTGCCATCGATACACTGGACATGCTTGCGAACAAGATGAAAGGCAACCTGAAAGCAGAGGAAGAGCGCTTGCTGTCGTCTGTCCTGCAGGAGCTGAAGCTGAATTACGTGGATGAGAAATCGAAACCCTCCCCGCAAACTGAAGAGAAGGCGGAGGAGAAAAAGGACTGATCATGAAATTCGGAGTCGCGGGTAATCTTGACAAGGCCGCTGTTCCCGATATTGCTTTGGAACTGATCGACCGCTTCAAAAGCGAGAAGGTCGAATTTGTGATCGAAGAGAGGCTCGCTGCGAAGATCAGCAAGGGGATTGGGCCGAAGAAGCTGGCCAGGAAGCAGATACTCCCACTGGAAAAACTTCCGGGAGCATGCGAAATTCTCGTCTCCCTCGGAGGGGATGGAACGATCCTGCGAATGGCGCGGCTTGTGGCTGGACAAGGTACTCCCATCCTCGGTGTGAATGTCGGGAAGCTCGGGTTCCTGGCTGAGGTGTCGTTGGAGGACCTCGAAGTCTGTATCACCGAGCTGCTTCAGGGAGATTATTTAGTGCA
>JBBEBV010000019.1:0-1475 GCA_040882165.1 Bacteroidota bacterium | reverse complement strand
CCGCTTACTCCACCGACCTCCAGAACCCGATGGCGAGACAAACCCAACCGGCGAGGAATGCCACTCCCCCAACAGGCGTCACAGCTCCGAACCACCGAAGCCCTGTCAGTGTGAGCAAGTAGAGACTTCCGGAGAAAATCACGATCCCCACGATGAACAACCAGCCTGCTTTCGAAAACAACCCGCTGATATACTTATCGGCCCCCCATGCTACCACAAACAACGCCAGGGAGTGGTACATCTGGTAGCGAACCCCTGTTTCAAAAATTTGCAGCATTTCAGGGGAAAGATGCTCCTTCAGCGCATGCGCGCCGAACGCTCCAAAAGCAACACTGAGAAATCCCCCAACAGCACCGGCAATAATGAATGTTCGGGACATGGGAATCAATTAAAAATTAAAAATTAAAAATTAAAAATTAAAAATTAAAAATGAAAAAGATTGCAGATGGCAGATGGCAGATGGCAGATGGCAGATTACTGACTGCTGACCTCTGCCTTTCCCCCCCACCTACAATCTACCTCCTATCACCCTTCTTACTTCGGTAGATATCGTTTCGGGAATTTGGCGACGACCGTGTACTGGGGATCGACGATGTTCGCGACCGTGCTGCTGCCGACCTGGGAAAGAACCTGGTACGCCTCCCACCGGTCGAAGCCGTATTCCTTTTCAAGCCACTCGATCAACTCGACGTGTGCGAGCCGAAACGCGTCGATGAGCGGACGCGCACTTCCCGCCACCATGATGAACTCGCGGTCCTCAATGCGCGGCCACCGGATCGCCTTGTTCCTGATCAGGTCGATCTGTAACACCACATCGACCGTCGTCTCCAATCCGGTCCCGGCGATCTCGCCATGTCCCTGCAGGGCATGCGCGTCGCCAAAATAGACATACGCTCCTTCATGGAAGACCGGCAAGTACACGGTGGCTCCCTCGCGTATCTCCGGGGCGTCCATATTGCCGCCAAAGTCGCCGGGCCAGAGTCCGCCAAAGGCCTCCTCACCCCGCGGCGCGACAGCAACGCGGCCCAGCATGGGATTGAGCGGAACCTCGATGTTCTTGAGACGGCTCTTCGGGAGATCGAGCTTTCCGAATTTCCTTGTGGGATCGATACGCCAGAGAAACCGCTCGTCCGCGATCGGGGGATTCAACAACCGTACGCGCACATCCGTCTGTAATCCGCCGAAGTTGGGGTTCACCCGCGCAGGAGCCAGATCATGGTTGGGTGTGAGTTTGAGAATTTTCACAACCACCTGGTCTTTCGTCGTGGCCCCTTCCACATAGATCGGCCCCACCTCCCCCGGCCACGCTCCTCCTTCTTCCGTGTAATATCCCCCCATCAGCGTCTTGCTGATGAGAATCGTTCCGGGCTTCACGCGCAGAACCGGCTCCCGTACCCTGAATGCCTGCGATCCGGGCGTGGTCTGGATGAAGCGGATGGTATCCTGAGAGATTGCAGCGAAGGGAAGAATGAACA
>JBBEBV010000018.1:0-1476 GCA_040882165.1 Bacteroidota bacterium | reverse complement strand
GCTTTCGGCCGGATGGTGGCGGTTTCCGAGGAAACCAGCGTCAGACCTGTGAGCACCAACATAATGATCATCGAAACTGCCAGCTGAATCACCTCAATGGCATTGGCGAGCTTGTAGGTCGTTTCCTTTTCATAGTATTCCGCCAGCTGAAGCGCGGTATGGCGCACCGTTCCTGTTTCAGCGCCGGAGTTGAGTCGGGAGAGCGCCGTCTTGGTGAACACGCCGGTGGCCTCGAACGCTTCGGTCAACCCTTTCCCTTTTTCCAGCATGAGCGGGATGGCGATAGTCTTGATCTGATGTTCCATGTACTTGTTCCCGCACGCCTCCGCCGACATCCGAATGACCTCGATATTTTCCCCCGAACCGCTGTACAGCGCGTAGAAAACACGACAGAAAATTTCGATGGCGGTCTTATGCAGCAACGACCCAATGACCGGGATATTAATGAGGTACTTATCGGCCAGGTACCTTCCACGGTCGGTCGTCAAGAATCGCCCGATTAATACAACGGGAACAACAATGGCAATAGTCAGGGGGATGAAATTTGCGGTGAGCCAGCGACTGAAACCCAATGTTGCCTTTGTCATGGGGGGCAGTTCAATCTTGAACTTCTCAAACATCTCGGCTGTTGCAGGAAAAATGTAGCCAACATAAAAGAGGCAGGCAAGGAACAGGATGAACAGGGTCACCAACGGCATGATCAGGGTGCTCTTCAGGTTCCGTTTAAACTGCGCGTTCCTTTCAAGGAACTTCGCCGTACTATCGTAGATCTCGGTCATGTTACCGCTTTTGGAAGCGAGGCCGAGCATGTTGGCCGTGAACCTGCCGAAAACGGTAGCTTGCTTCAGAAAGACCTTCTCGCTATCCTTCCCCTGCTTCAACTCCGCGTTGATCTCCTTCACCGCTTCGCGCAGTGCCGGGTTCTGAATGTCGTTTACCAGGAGCTGGAGAATTTCGTTGAAAGGGAGTTTCTGGCGCATCAGGTCGGCACTCACCCGGACAAACGTAATCACATCAACCGCGGGGGCCGCCTTGGGTTTTCCGGCGAAAAGTTTCTTTCTTACGTAGACCACGCGGTAGCCCATCTTCTCGAGGGCCTGCTTCACCTCTGCTTTGCTATAGGCTTTTTGTTCGCCGTCAAGCGGTTTTTCAGTCCCCTTCTGAACACGGTAAATCCACCCCACGCGGTCAAGGACACCCGTCAGCTTGAATTTCTTTTCCGCTGCCATCTGCTGAGCTTTGTGCTTCGCTTCCTTCAGCGTTTCGGCATTAATCATGCCCGAAACAGCCTTCCCGGCAACGGTCAATCCTTCAATTTTATATTCCGCCATAATAAAAACTCCCGGCTTGGGAAAAATGAGACGCTCGGACGAAAACTTTTAACTCGCCACAACGTCACCAAGAGACGAAGATGCTCTAACTGCCTAGATAATACAACTTTTCAGACTTTGTGTCAAGATGAGGACGCAACCATTT
>JBBEBV010000017.1:5590-8847 GCA_040882165.1 Bacteroidota bacterium | reverse complement strand
AAATTCATCCGCGAACACTTTGACAGTGTCCGACAAGGGGCAGAGGCGAAGGGGATCACGGTCAACCTCGGGGAGATCATCGCCCTGGATGAAGAACGCCGCAAGTTTATCCAGGAGGGGGAAGCCCTCAAGGCAAAACGGAACGAGGTGTCCGGTCAAATAGGGAAGCTGAAGAAGGAAGGGGGCGATGCTTCGACGGCGATCGCCGAGATGGAGAAGGTCAAAGAGCGGATTCAGTCAATCGACCATGAGCTTCGCCTCGTCGAGTCGCGCCTGAATGCGGAGCTCCTGACCGTTCCCAACATCCCCCACCCGTCCGTTCCCGTGGGCAAAACACCCGAGGAGAACAAGGAAATCTTCCGATGGGGAGAGCAGGTCAAAACCGATTTTCCTCTCAAGCCTCATTGGGAGCTGACCGAGAAACTGGGGATCATCGACTTCACCCGCGGTGCGAGAACGGCCGGCGCGGGATTTCCGTTTTACGTGGGGAAAGGGGCAACCCTGGAACGGGCTCTTATCAACTTTTTCCTCGACCAGGCTCTCCAGCGCGGGTACAAGGAACTCTGGCCTCCCATTGTGGTCAATGAAGAGAGCGCGCGGGGCACGGGGCAGATTCCCGACAAAGAGGATCTCATGTACGCTGTGGAACGGGACCAGCTTTTCATGATCCCGACCGCGGAAGTCCCTGTCAGCAATTTTCACCGGGATGAGCTGTTCCAGGAGGCCGACTTGCCCGTTCGGTACGCCGCCTATACCCCCTGTTTCAGGCGCGAGGCCGGGTCGTACGGCAAGGATGTGCGGGGATTAAACCGCCTGCATCAATTCGACAAGGTGGAACTGGTCAAATTCGTTCACCCGGAACGCTCCTATGAGGAACTTGAGTTGCTCAAGCAGGACGCCGAGCACCTTCTTCAATTGCTGGGTATCCCCTACAGGACGCTCCTGATGTGTACGGGGGATATGGGGTTTACGCAATCCAAGAAATACGACTTGGAAGTCTGGGCGCCCGGGCAGCAGAAGTGGCTGGAAGTCTCCTCCTGCAGTAATTTTGAGTCATTCCAGGCACGCCGGATGAACATCCGTTTCCGTCCTCCCGGTGGCGGGAAGCCCGAGTTCGTCCATACACTGAACGGTTCGGGACTCGCGTTGCCGCGTGTCGTCGCGGCGTTGATCGAACACTACCAAACACCCGAGGGAAAAGTGATTATCCCGAAGGCGCTTCATCCTTATACTCGGTTTGAGCTCATCGGTTCATCGTGAAGCCATCCGGAATGCATGGCTGTGGAACCTTCCGGAGCGTGTTGGGGTTGCGGGAGTATTCCGTTTACAACATCAAAGTGTTTAACCGAAACCGGACAACGGTGGGTTTGATTCGTCATCGGTCTTGTGTTGTCCTTCTCACGAACAGGCTCATTCCTGTATTTTCTTGGTTTTTCATTTTTCTTTTTTAATTTTTCATTTTTAATTTTTAATTGAATGAAGCCTCTTCTCCGCCTCAAGCCATATCTCCTCCGCTACAAGAAAACACTCTCGTGGGGGGTGGTCACCGTCATCGCCAGCAATATCTTCACCGTGGTGCAGCCCTGGTTTCTCGGGCAAGCGGTCGACGACCTGAAGCGATCCATCGACACGAACACCCTGTTCCTTTCCGATTTCGTGATGTGGGCGGGCTTGATTGTCGGGTTCTCCGCGATTGCGGGGGTCTTCACATTCCTGACGAGGCAGACCATCATTGTGACCTCCCGCCACATTGAGTTCGACCTGCGGAACGATTTCCTCGCGCATCTGCAGAAACTGCATTATCCCTATTTCCAGAACACCCCGACCGGGGACCTGATGGCCCATGCCACCAACGACATCGGGGCGGTGCGCAACGTTCTGGGTCCCGGCATCATGTACCCCTCCGACACCCTGATGACCTTCACCATGGTGTTGACACTGATGATGATCACGGATTGGTCCCTGACACTCCTCGCGTTGATCCCTCTTCCCCTCGTTTCCATCGTTGTGTATCTCCTGGGAAACTCGATCCATGCAAAATCCATGGAACGTCAGGAGAAATTTTCGATTCTCACGACGCGGGCACAGGAGAATCTCTCCGGCATCCGGGTCATCAAATCGTACGTTCGCGAGCTGTATGAAACCGACCGGTTCAGCGAACTGAGCCGCGACTATTTGAAGAAGAACCTCGTTCTCGCGCGGGTTCAGTCGCTGATGTGGCCCCTCATGTTCCTGCTTGTCGGGTTCTCCATCGTCATCACCATCTACTTCGGCGGATTGCGGGTCATGGCAGGGGAGCTTTCGATCGGCTCCCTCTCTGCATTTCTTGCCTACCTCGTGATGTTGATCTGGCCCGTCATTGCCTTCGGTTGGGTGATCAGCCTGCTGCAACAAGGGGCCGCGTCGATGAAGCGGCTCTGCAAAATCTGGGACACCGAGCCCGAGATCCGGGATACCCCCTCGACGGACCATTCCATCCGCAGCATCGACGGCGGAATTGAATTGAAGAACGTGACGTTCACGCACAAGAACACGCTCAAGCCGACGCTCACGAACATCGACCTGAAGATCGATCGCGGGATGACGGTGGCTCTTGTCGGGTACACGGGATCCGGAAAATCCACGCTCGTCAATCTTATCCCGCGCTTGTACGACATCTCCTCCGGGGAGCTTTTGATCGACGGAAAGGATATCCGGTCGATTCCGCTCGAAGTGTTGCGGTCCAGTATCGGCATTGTCCCACAGGAGACCTTCCTTTTTTCCGATACGATAGCGGATAATATCCGGTACGGATCCGACAGCATCTCCGGGGAAGAATTGGAGCAGGCCGCCGATATTGCACAGATTGTGAAGGACGTCAGGGAGTTCCCAAAGCAATTTGAGACCATGATCGGCGAGCGCGGTATCACACTTTCCGGGGGACAGAAACAGCGGGCAAGCATCGCCCGTGCGATCATGCGGCAACCGAAAATACTCATCCTGGACGACTCGCTCTCGGCTGTCGATACCTACACCGAAGAGGAAATCCTCCGGCAATTACGGACCTTCATGAAAGGGCGCACCAGCATCATCATCAGCCACAGGATCTCCACCGTCAAAGATGCAGACCTGATCGTCGTCCTGGATAAGGGCGGGATCGTGGAACGGGGAACACACGACGAGCTTGTGGCTCAAGGAGGGATCTACGCGGACCTGCATGAAAAACAGTTGCTGGAAAGGGAGTTGGAAGAACTGTAAAATCAATTAAAAACTTAAAA
>JBBEBV010000017.1:0-5490 GCA_040882165.1 Bacteroidota bacterium | reverse complement strand
CAATTAAAAACTTAAAATTAAAAACGAAAAATTGTGAGGGAGGAAGTGATGGAGAAACCGTATGATATTAACGAGAGAACTTTTGAGTTTGCTTTGGCCATTCTTGAGCTCACAGAGAAGATCCCCTCGGGCAGGATTGGGAACAGGATCGCCGATCAGCTCATTCGTTCCGGCACATCCATTGGTGCGAACCTGGAGGAAGCGACGGCGGCTTCGAGTAAAGCCGACTTCGTCAATAAAGTAATCATTGCACTCAAAGAAGCACGAGAAACCAGTTTTTGGCTACGAATCGTACAGCGGAAGAACCTGGCGCCTCGCCCCACTACAGACCTCTTGTTGCAGGAAGCCGAGGAAATCAAGAAGATTCTCGGCAGTATTGCCAGCAAAGCACGCAACACTTCTAAACAGGGGACGCTCTAAGTTTTTCCTTTTTCGTTTTTAATTTTTAATTTTTAATTGAATCATGCACGAAGAGGAAGTACTCGGTAAAGCCTACGACGCCCGGCTCATGCGCCGGTTGCTGCAGTATCTCCGCCCGTACCGTTGGTACGTGGCGCTGGGGATCCTGCTGAGCATCCTCACGAGCGGTTTCGAAGCAATCCGGCCTTACTTCACCAAAATCGCCGTTGACGTCGACATTGCCTCCGGTGACCAGGAAGGGTTGCTCAACACCGTTCTCCTGTTCTTCGCCGTCCTTGTCGTCCGCGGCTTTGTTCAGTATGCCAACGCTTATCTCACGCAATGGATCGGCCAGCAGACGATTTTCGACCTGCGGATGCAGATCTTCCGCCACCTTCAGGCCCTCTCGCTCAGATTTTTCGATAAAAACCCGATCGGCAGGCTTATCACGCGCGTCACCAACGACGTCGAGGTGCTGAACGAAATGTTCTCCTCCGGCATCGTCATGGTCTTCAGCGACGTCTTCACCATCATCGGCATTTTCTACTTCATGTTCACGATGAGCTGGGAGCTGGCGCTGGTTTCCCTGAGCGTTCTGCCGCTGCTGTTCTACGGGACGTTCCTCTTCCGGCGAAAAGCGCGGGAGGCGTACCGCGAGGTTCGCCTGCAGGTCGCACGGATCAACACCTTCATGCAGGAACACATCACCGGGATGCTGGTTGATCAGATCTTCAACCGGGAAAAGAAATCGTACGAGCGATTCTCCTCCATCAACGCCGCCCACCGCGAAGCCAACATCAAGTCGATTTTTTATTACGCTCTGTTCTACCCGGGCATCGACCTGATCGGGGCTATCTCCATTGGCCTCATCGTCTGGTATGCGGGAGCGAACATCCTCGAACAGCATATCACGCTTGGGACCGTCATCGCATTCGTCCAGTTCAATGAAATGTTCTGGCGCCCGATCCGGGACCTTTCGGAGAAATACAACATTCTCCAGACGGCCATGGCTTCCTCCGAGCGGATCTTCCAACTGCTGGATGACAAGACGGTCCTACCCACCCCCTCTTCGCCGAAGTCCATGCGGCAGGTTCATGGGGAAATCGAGTTTAAGAATGTCTGGTTCGCCTACAACGCTCCGTCGGACGGGAGCGGTTCTCCGGAATGGGTCCTCAAGGACATCTCCTTCCACGTCAATCCGGGGGAGACGGTGGCACTCGTCGGACACACCGGGGCGGGCAAGACGTCGATCACAAGCCTCCTGAGCCGGTTTTATGAAGTACAAAAGGGGGAGATCTCCGTCGACGGCATCGATATCCGTCAACTCATGCCGGAAGATCTCCGCAAACACATCGCCGTGGTCCTGCAGGACGTGTTTCTGTTTTCGGGGGACATCAAGGGGAACATCAATTTGGGGGATGAAACAATTTCCCTCGACCGGATCAAAGCCGCGGCTCGTATTGTAGGTGCCCACAGATTCATTGAGCAACTCCCGGGCGAGTATGACGCGGAAGTCAAGGAGCGGGGCGCGACCCTTTCGGTCGGACAAAAACAGCTCCTCTCCTTCGCGCGTGCTCTGGCCTTCAACCCGCGCATTTTGATCCTCGACGAAGCCACCTCCAGCGTCGATACGGAAACCGAGTTCCTGATCCAGGCCGCCATTAAGAAACTTCTGCATGGACGTACCTCCCTCGTCATCGCCCACCGCCTCTCGACGATCCAGAATGCAGACAAGATCATCGTCATGCACAAAGGGGAAATTCGCGAAATGGGGACCCACCAGGAACTGCTCGCCAAAGACGGAATCTACCGGAAGCTGTACCGGTTGCAGTATAAGGATCAGGAAGTCAGGACATGAGGGATAAAAAAACAGTCGACGCCTTGCATGATGGACTGTTCGAAAGCAAGTTGGACCACCCCCCTTAGGCGAAACAGCGTCTCGCCCTACATCTGAAAAGAAAAAGACATCATTGATGCCCTTCTGAGCTTGCAACTCTGCATACCTCTCCCTACATTCTCGGAAAATTATTCCACTTTTCTCAAAAACTTCGCATGCCCCAGCCAAAAGTCATCACCATCGAGCGACACATTATCGAGGGGGAACGGGCTCATCCCGGAGCCTCCGGCGATTTTTCGAGTCTCCTGCGGGACCTGACGCTCGCCTTTAAAGTCATCTGGAGAGAGGTCAGCAAAGCCGGACTTGTCGATATCCTTGGCCTCACAGGGACGGAAAATGTCCACGGAGAACAGGTCAAGAAGCTCGATGTCTTCGCGGACGAAACCATCTATAAGGCCATGGACCACGGGGGCCACCTCTGCGTGATGGCTTCGGAGGAGAATGAGAACGTGCTCAGCATCCCGGAACATTATCCCACCGGAAAATATGTCCTCCTCTACGATCCGCTCGACGGCTCCTCCAATATCGACGCGAACGTAACGATCGGGACAATCTTTTCCATTTACCGCAGGATCACGCCAACCGGTCACGGCTCGATGCAGGATTGCCTTCAGCCGGGATACAAACAAATCGCCGCGGGGTACGTGATCTACGGATCATCGACGATGCTCGTCTATACGACCGGGGACGGCACCCACGGATTCACGCTCGATCCGAGCATCGGGGAATTCCTTCTCTCGCACGAAAACATGCGTATTCCGGCACGGGGTAAAATCTACAGCGTGAACGAGGGAAACTATCGCTGGTGGCATGACGGAATGAAACGCTACGTGAAGTACCTGCAGGAAGAGGACAAGGCAACCAGCAGACCTTATTCCGGCCGGTATATCGGATCGTTGGTCGGCGACATCCACCGGACCCTTCTCTATGGCGGCATCTTCATGTATCCGGGAGATTCACGCAGCAGGGATGGGAAACTGCGTCTGATGTATGAGGGGAACCCGATGGCGTTTATCACTGAGCAGGCAGGCGGAAAGGCAAGCAACGGCGAGCGGCGCATCCTGGACGTTCAGCCGAAGAAGCTTCACCAACGGACGCCTCTCTTTATCGGCAGCGAAGAGGATGTAAGCATCTGCGAAGAGTTTATCCAGGGGAAGCGCGATCCGGAACAACGGACAGGATCGTGATACGGGATCAACGCATTCAGGAGGCCACCTTCGTTGTTGTCGATGTCGAGACGACGGGGATGAGCCCGACCAGCGGCCGGATCACGGAAATCGCGATGATGAAGGTGCGCGACGGGACACTCGTGGATGAGTTCTCGACCCTCATCAACCCCCTCCAGACAATCCCTGCGTCCATCACCCGGATCACCGGCATCGACAACCTGATGGTTCAGGATGCCCCGCCGGCCCGTGAAGTCGTTCCCCTTATTGCCGAGTTTCTTGAAGGGGGGATTTTTGTCGCGCACAACGCGGAGTTCGATTGGGGATTCGTCACCCACACGATGCGGAGAGAACGCGCCATGGAACTCACGAACCCCCGATTGTGCACGGTGAAGTTGTCGTGTAGAATCTTTCCGCAACTCCCGAGTAAGTCGCTCGGTCCCGTCACCGACTTTCTGCAGATAACAATTCCTGAGCGACACCGAGCATCCGGCGATGCGTACGCGACCGCCCTCGTGTTGGTGAAGTACCTCTCGTTCCTGCAGAAACAGCACGGACTGAAAACCGTGGGGGAGGTCCTGAATTTTCAATTCGCCAAACGGACATACTCCAACCTCACCCCCCAACGCCGGCATTCCTGATTTTATCGCCGGACTGCTCTCGGCGGCGTCACCAAACCGACGTTCCCCTCCCTATCGACCGCCTGCACGCCGAAGAGATACTCATCCTTCGAAACCTTGAGCGTCACCGTCGTATCGGTGGTAAACACGCTCTGCTGCCAGACCGGTGAGCTGGTTTCGCGGTACCGGACGTAGTAACCGGCCACATCCGGCTCCATGTTTTTGTTCCAGCGCAATGTTGAAACATAGCTCAGTTCATCCACCAATCCCACACCTTTTGGGAGTGCTGGCGCAAGGGCAAGTGTCGCCAGTCCCGCAGCGTTGGTACGCGCAATATTGGCGCAGTATTCGAAGTCCATGAACTGCGGCAGATCCCCGAACTGCTTCTCCCCCTCTTTCCTGACATCCTGATGCTGGTGGTCGTAGTTCTCCTTTACCTCGCTGAACCGGACCGCGGCGTATCCCCGCTCATGGAAAGGACGATGATCGCCCCCGCGGCTGAATCGATCGAGCCGGTACACCATCTTGACACCGAATCCCGGATTGTACCGCTCTCCGATTTCCTTGATATAACGGGCGAGGGAACGCGACGGGCCGTCATTTTCGAGTCCCCAGGCGTTACGCATGCGCAAAACGATGCCGCTATCGACCGGACTCAGCGCCATCGAGAACAACCGGACGTACCCGCGCTCAACCGATCCGTCTCCCGCCCTGGAGTTCCCGACGATATCGTTATTGAAAACAGCCTCCACATTCCAACCGCGTTGTTTGGCCATTTCCGCCCAGGCTGTTGCGCCGAATAACCCCTGTTCCTCGCCCGCATAGGCAATGAAGGCAATCGTCGCTTCAAACCGGTGCCGGCTGAACACGCGGGCCATCTCCATCACGAGGGCTGTGCCGCTGGCATCGTCGTTCGCACCGGGGGCGTCGCTCAGCGAGTCGAGGGGGTTGCTTGCCCGGGAATCATAATGGCCGCCGATGACCAGTACGCGATCGGGCATCCTATGATGCGTCGGATCGGGATGGAGCAACGCGACGACATTCACGATATTGGCCGGGTATGGCACTCGCGGCGACGGGGGTACCATGGTTTCATGGAAGTGCACTTCCATCCTTCCGCCGCTTTGTTGGGCGGAGCGGTCGAACTCCGATTTGATCCATCGCCGCGCAGCTCCGATGCCCCGCGTCTCGCTGACGGTATCGGACAGCGTATGCCGAGTGCCGAAGCTCGCGAGCTTTTCGACCGTCGCTTTAATATTCTGCGCCGAGATTTCCCTGACGATTGTCCCGACAGTGGAATTTTGTTCCGGAGGTTGTTGAGCGAACACCAGGGAGGAGATTACAATTGTAAGTATGATTGGTTTCTTCATGCGAGCTCCTTGATGCCACGTGTAGAGTTGGAAGTCTA
>JBBEBV010000016.1:0-1496 GCA_040882165.1 Bacteroidota bacterium | reverse complement strand
CTTACGATGCAACTTAAACGTACGGTTTTGGATTTTGTTGGTCAACATCTGTTTATTGGCCTGGATATTCATAAGAGGTTCTGGACAGTGTCGATTGTAATGGAGCATACGGTTTTTAAGACCTTCAGGCAGCCACCGAGTGTTGGGATCCTGGTTGGATATCTGCACAAGCATTTTCCGCATGCAAGCTACCATTGTGTCTACGAAGCCGGTTACTGTGGCTACTGGATCTGTGAACAACTCCGTGCTCAAGGCGTCGACTGCATCGTCATCAACCCGGCCGATGTCCCAACGACGGACAAAGAGAAGAAGCACAAGACCAACAATGTCGACTCGCGCAAACTCGCTCGTTCCCTCCGGAACGGGGAATTGAAGGGAATCTACACTCCCTCGCGAACCGCTCAGGAAGATCGCAGCCTGGTCCGATCGCGTCACGCCTCGGTCGGCAAACAGACCCGGTGTAAGAATCAGATCAAAAGCCTCTTGAGCTTCTACGGCATCCAGTTGCCCGAGGATATCGTCGACCGCTACTGGTCAGCCCGGTATGTGGCTTGGCTCAAGAGCCTTGAGTTCTCCACCCCATCGGGCACGGCCACCCTGAAAGCCATCAAGGTTTTGGCCCGCACTGAAGCGTATGCGGTCAATGTCAGGAACCTGACTTCGATCTATGGCATCAGCACGCTGGTGGCGATGATCCTCCTGACGGAGATCATCTCCATCGACCGCTTCCGGTCTCTGGATCACTTGGCCAGCTTTGTCGGTCTCGTCCCCGGCGAGCACTCTTCGGGCGAAGAATCCACCGTTACGGGCATCACCGACCGGAAGAACCCGTTCTTACGATGGATCCTCACGGAGGCCGCCTGGGTGGCCATCCGTCACGATGAATCCCTCGCCATGGACTTCGACCGGCTGGCGAAGAGGATGCCCAAGAACCAGGCCATCGTGCGCATCGCGCGCAAGCTGCTCAATCGAGTCCGTTTCGTCTTGATTCACCAACAACCCTGTGTCGTCCGTCTGGCCGCGTAAGACCAGGATCTGATCACATTCAAAAAGAGAGAGAACATCGGTCCGACCATGTGATGCTCGTGGGAGTGCGCTCCGTGCCTGCCTGCAGTTCCGGCCTCGGTTGGAAATCTGCTTGCGGCAGACTGCGCCCCACACTTATAACCTGACAAGGGAGATGTGGCTCTCTGCGTCGCAAGAGATGTCCACTTATAAAAGGCTTCAATCATCGGTCGATACGTTCTCTCAGGAACCTACATAGGCAACACCACCGCGCACGTGGCTTGACTGTTTACATAAAAGGCAGGTTGGTGGCGAGACTTTTCGACCAGGTCTCTAGAAGTAGTACAGGTACTTGATCTTGAAGACGCCGACCCTGTCGACCACGTGCATACGCTCGGGAAGCAGTGCACCGGTTGTGCTGTACTCGGAGCTTCGGTCCCGGACTTCGTTGACGGCCAAATAGATCCAACTCTTGGGGAGGAAATTATAGG
>JBBEBV010000015.1:0-1496 GCA_040882165.1 Bacteroidota bacterium | reverse complement strand
CCCGGACGCTCTTCTTCCCTCATGAATATCTTTCGATTGGTTCTTTCATCTCTCCTGGTGAACGTCATTGTCTTCCTTTCCGTGGAGGCTCAGACCGGCACGAATTACAACCCGCGCGACGATCAGTACAAACTGCTCGGGTTGAAGCGGGGGCTCGACGCGTACACCATTGCCCGGACCGAGTTCGATCGTCAGAAGGAGCTCTTCGAGCGTGGGATTATTTCACGCGCTGAACTGGAACGAAGCGAACGGACGTACCGTGAAGCGGAGGTGAACTACCAGCAGGCGTTCCTCGCCGTCATCTACGAGCGACGGTACATTTCCATTCAAAAAGCGGTGAAGTACCAATCCCCCCGCGGGCAGCGACGAGTCCGGGTGACCCTGGCCAATATGACGAGCGGCACCAGCGATATCAAACGTCTTCTGAACGCCGAGGGAAGTCTCTATGATCTGGTGCAGCCCGACGTTATCAATGATGTCTACGTTTCGTTGCTGAACGAGGCGGGAGCCATTATCAGCCAGCCGTATGAAACGAAGATCGAGGTCCTGAAGGTGGGTGAACCCCCCACCATCGAGTTCAGCCTGTTGCAGGACGTTGATGTGGCGACCGTGCGGCTCATCTACGGACAGAACCAGGATCAGAAACGAATCTACTTTCAGAAAGACGCCTCCTCGAACCGGGTGGCGATCGCCGCCGAGCAGTTCAGCCAGGAGGCGCCGCTTGGTTCCACGGCCACATTCCGGATGCGGATGGAGTTGTTCTCCAGCGCAGAGAACACGTTTCGCCTGGAGGTGGTCAACCTTCCGATCCAGTTGAGCTCGTACTTTCAGGATCCCCAGACCCAGGCTCGTATCACCCAGTTGAAATACACGGAAGGGGTCAACACCAAGAACGTGTCGCTCAACGTCCTTCTCCCCCAGCGGGCGAATGATGAACTGGACATCGATCAACCTATCAAGTTTCTTGTCCTTGCCATCCCGCAGGGGAGCGACTTCCGCATCGACCGGTCGAAACCCTTGACCGAGGAGCAGGTCAGGGGATTGGGAATCGGTTACGGAACCCTCGAACTCGTGCCGCGTGGGATCGGGCAATTGCTGGTCCGGTCGCAGCAGCTCTACTTTGAGATCAAGCCCGGCGAATCCGTGACGATGACCATGGACGTGATCAACGAGGGCTCCCGGTGGCTTGATAACCTGCGCTTCGATGCAGACATCCCACTGAACTGGACCAAAACGATCGAACCGAACACGATCGATCGTCTCGACCCGACTGCGGAGAGGCGCATTACCCTGAAGTTTATGCCGCCGGAAGATGTGGGAGTGGGGAAGTATGATATCCGCGTGCGGGCAACATCACGGTCGGACAACCTCCCCATCGAGGCGGAACCGCGGACGGTGACTGTTCAAGTGACACCGCAGGCAAACGTATTCGGCACTGCCGCGATCGTGCTGGCGATTGTCGGCCTTGTCGCCGGCATCGTGATCTTCGGCATTCG
>JBBEBV010000014.1:0-8940 GCA_040882165.1 Bacteroidota bacterium | reverse complement strand
TTCCGTCTGGAATGAACGCCATCGATGCCCTTTCCAAAACCGATCGTCACTCGTGAACATGGCTCGTGGGCGGTGCTCCTGATCCCCCTGGCGAGCGGAGCGGGTGTTGCCGGGGCTGGAACGCCAAACTTGGTGCGGCTGGTTCTTGCCTCGCTCGGCATGTTCATGAGCTATGTTCCGATGCAGACGCTGATACGGGAGAAAACGGGAGCGATGCAGGGCCGTGAGAAGATCAGCGCATCACGCTTCTGGGCAGGCATCTATTATGTTGGAACGGAAGCGCTTGATGCGCGTGCCGCGTTGTTGTGGCTCGCGCATGTTCTGTTCTTCGGCTCAAGCATTGTGTATGTCCATATGAAGATCCGGGGAACCGGTGCAAGGAAGGAAAAATTCACGCCACGCGAGAAACTCTCCATCGGGGGTGCGAATCTGCTCTACCACGCATTCCTCGTTGCGATGGTGGTCCAGGTGATGCCCACGGTCCACCGTCCGGAGTTCGCGGGACTCGCTTTTCTCCCGATGATTGCCCATGCCGTGTATGGGACGCTCAACCTTGCGGAACGGGTGAGGTTCAAGCAGCTTGGACTGCTCTTGCTTGGTCACTCGGTCTTTTTTGGGTTGTTCATCTCGATCGCTCTGGCATAACCGCGGACCGCGGAGGTAAGACATTCTGTTGGAAAATCAGCATGCTTGATTGACTGTGTTTCCCTCCACACCACATCCGCCACCACCACGACGGAGGAGGGATGACACCACATTTCAACATTTCAGGAGGGGTTCCCATGAAAGGCTTATGGATCGGTTTTTGGGCCGTCATAATCATCTCATTCGCTGTGCTGGGATGGTCGGGGTTGCGTATCTACCAGGAGCGGCCGCCAATCCCATCCCGTGTCGTCACCCCCGAAGGTGCGGTGATCATCGACGAGGGGGTGGTTACGATGGGGCAAAATGTGTGGCAGGCGATGGGCGGGATGCAGCTTGGCTCCGTCTGGGGGCATGGGAGTTACGTCGCTCCCGACTGGACTGCCGATTACCTCCATCGCGAATGCGAATTCATTCTTGGTGAATGGTCGAAGCAGGACCACGGTCGTCCCTATGCTGAACTCGGCGGGGAACAGCAGGCGTCCCTTCAGGCAAGGCTCACATCACTTCTGCGGACGAATACGTACGATGCCTCCACAGGCGAGATCACGCTCGATGGAATTCGCATGCGGGCGTTCGAGAATCTGTCGCACTACTATGCAATCCTCTTCACGGAAGGACACGTTGAATACGCGATTCCGAAGGGAACGCTGACAGACCCGGAAAAACTCCGGCAGTTGACCGCTTTTTTCTTCTGGACCTCGTGGGCTGCTTCCACCAATCGCCCGGATTCGGACATCACCTACACGAGCAATTGGCCGCATGAGCCGCTCATCAGGAATGTTCCCACCGCGGATGCCATCGTCTGGACCGGTGTCAGCATCATTCTGTTGCTGGCCGGGGTTGGCGGGATGATCTGGTTCCACGCGATGCAGAAAAAGGAAGAACCGCTCGGGGCCTATCCGAAGCAGGATCCCTTCTTCGATCATGAATCGACCCCCTCGCAGAAGGCGGTGCTCAAGTATTTCTGGGTGGTCTCGGGCCTCTTCCTGGTGCAGATCCTCCTTGGGGTCATCACAGCCCATTACGGGGTGGAAGGGGACGGTTTCTACGGTGTCAAGATTGACAAATTCCTTCCCTACGTCATCACCCGGACCTGGCACACGCAATTAGGAATCTTTTGGATTGCCACGGCGTGGCTCGCCGCCGGACTTTACATCGCTCCGGCCGTAAGCGGCGTCGAGCTGAAGGGGCAACGGCTCGGCGTCAACGTTCTCTTTGTCGCCTTGCTGGTGATCGTCGTCGGGTCACTTGCCGGGGAGTGGTTGAGCGTGAACCACATGCTTCCGGGCGACTGGTGGTTCTATCTCGGCCATCAGGGGTACGAGTATGTCGACCTCGGCCGCTATTGGCAAATCGGCCTGGTGATCGGGTTGGTCCTGTGGGTCTTCCTCGTGGGTCGCAACGTGGTGATCGCCATCCGAAAAGGGGGGGATGAAAAGCCTCTTCTGACTCTCTTCCTGATAGCGTCGATAGCGATCGGGGCGTTCTACATGGCCGGGCTCATGTGGGGGAAGGGGACGAATCTCGCGATCACGGAGTACTGGCGCTGGTGGGTGGTCCACCTCTGGGTGGAAGGTTTTTTCGAAGTGTTCGCTACGGTTGTGATCGCGTTCATGTTCGCCCGTCTCAATCTCATCCGCACGAAGACGGCGAGCCAATCCGTTGTCCTTGCCTCCACGATCTTCCTTTCCGGGGGCATCATCGGCACGCTGCATCACCTGTATTTTTCCGGAACGCCGATGGTCGTACTCGCGCTTGGATCGGTCTTCAGCGCTCTGGAGGTCGTTCCTCTCGTCCTTGTGGGATCGGAGGCCTGGGAGAACATCCGGCTCTCGAAAATTGCCCCCTGGGTGGAGAAGTACCGTTGGCCAATCTACTTCTTTGTCGCTGTCGCATTCTGGAATCTCGTCGGCGCGGGATTGTTCGGGTTCATGATCAATCCCCCGATTGCGTTGTACTATATGCAGGGGTTGAACACCACACCGGTGCACGCGCACGCCGCGTTGTTCGGCGTTTATGGAATGCTCGGGATTGGCCTCACGCTGTTTTGCATGCGCGTCCTTTGGGTGAGGAACGAGTGGGAGGAACGCTTGTTGAAGACTTCATTTTGGGGATTGAACATCGGTTTGATGGCGATGGTGGGCATCAGCCTTCTGCCGATCGGCCTGCTCCAGACCTGGGCCTCCGTCGAACACGGCTACTGGTACGCACGGAGCGCGGAGTTCCTGTACTCGCCGATCATGCAGACCATGAAATGGACGCGTGCCATCGGCGACACGGTCTTTGCTCTGGGCGCCGTGGCCTTTGTGCTTTTCGTTGCGGGACTCGTCACCGGCCATTCGCTGAAGGAGGGGAAGAAGTTGTAAGCGGGTCGATTTCACCAGTGTTCAAAAACTGAGAATCTCAAAAAAGGGAAACATCCCCACGGCGCCCAACAATTCACTGGCTCTTGTTCGAAGATTGGATTATTTTTGTCCGGGCCCGTCGGGCATCATGTCTGCTGTGACGGGAAGAGGCTGTCCCCGTGGGGGAGGCTCATCGTTCTTTGTTGATGGTGGACGTACCCATGACACGAACATTTGCCCTGGCTGCGTTCTTTTGCCTCGCCGGCTCCGAACGGGACATAAGTTTCACGGCTTCATGGATTACTTCGGGATCATCTCTTTAACCACACAGGATCGCGGGCTCCGGAACGCCCACATCCGGTTGGTATCCAGCCCCATCCCTGCCGCCACGCCTTCCCTCTGGGTCCATGATTTTGCTTTCGCGGAATCGCTGGGAGGGGAGTCAAGCGTGGGGCAGGAGATCGACGTTGTTTGGCTGTGGCGCTATAACAGACATGCGATGTTCGAAGCGGGGGTCTCGGGATTTCTTCCTGCTGAAATCATGCGGGCCCGCTTCGGGGGCAGCGATGGTGCTACGTGGGGGGTGCCTCAGCGCGTCGGTATCATTCTCATGTTTTACCGTTCGCCTGCAGCAGAACGATTATGAAAAAGAATCTTCAAATGCTCGGACGCCCGTTTCTCAAGCTCCTCGACCATCTTGTTCCCCCCGAGCAATGGAAACTCCCCGTTCTGCTCGTGGGGGGTATCCTTTGCGGTCTGGGGTTGGTCATCCTTCATACCTCCAACGCGACCTCGTATTTGTCCGATGAACCAACTGCTTGTATGAACTGCCACGTCATGGCCCCCCAGTATGCCACCTGGCAGCGGGGAAGCCATGGAAGGGTGACTGTCTGCAACGATTGCCACGTTCCCCACAACAACGTTTTCCGGAAATTTGCGTTCAAGGCGAGCGATGGATTGCGGCATTCCTTCATGTTTACGTTCCGGCTTGAGCCGCAGGTTATTCATGTGAAGGAGGCGGGCATCACCGTGCTTCAGGAAAACTGCATCCGATGCCATGCGAATCTGATTAACCAGGGTTCTCTGGTGGAGGTAACGGCAGAGCGCGCGAGCCACGGCGCCGGTAAGTTGTGCTGGGATTGTCACCGAGAGACGCCACACGGGCGGGTCAACAGTCTAGCTTCCGTGCCGTATGCCCGCGTGCCTCAGCTCTCGCCAGTGCTTCCTCCATGGATCGAGACCTTGACATCACGTGCCAAATGATTAACTGATCGTACGCAAGCGGTGAGTTTTGCCTCAAAGGCCCTAGGACACCAAGTGATTTAATTGAAAGGGATCATATGAAACGCGTCGTCGACCTTATCCAGGAAAAGCCATGGGTCGCCTGGGCCCTCTTCCTCGGTACGGTGGTGCTCGTCTTCCTCATCGGACTCTTTGGCGCATCCATTATGGAGCGTCGCCAGGAGGCGCGCCTTGCATTCCAACTGGTGAAGCCGATCGCCACGTGGGAGCCGCGGAACGAAGTGTGGGGGGAAAACTTTCCGCGGGAGTTCGAATCGTATCGCAGCACGCTCGATACTTCGTTCCGGAGTACATACGCCGGAAGCTCATGGCGCGATTATCTCGACGAAGATCCCAACCTCGTGATCTTGTGGGCCGGGTACTCATTCTCACGGGAGTATGCGCAGGCGCGCGGGCATTACTACGCGATCGAGGATATCCGTACAACGCTTCGAACCGGAGTTGCACAACCCGCGACGTGCTGGACATGCAAAAGCACCGACGTCCCCCGCCTGATGGCGGAGATGGGACCGGCTGAATTCTATAAAGGGAGTTGGGATAGCCTCGGCTCCCAGGTTGTGAACAACATCGGTTGTCAGGATTGCCACGATCCTCAAACGATGAATCTCCGTGTGACGCGTCCGGCGCTGGTTGAGGCCATGCAACGCCAGGGGGTCGATATCAGGAAGGCATCGCTCCAGGAGATGCGCTCTTATGTCTGCGCCCAGTGTCACGTGGAATACTATTTCAAAGGGAAGGAGGAGAAGTACCTCACGTTTCCATGGGACAACGGATTCAGCGCGGACAGCATGGAGGTCTATTTTGACAATGTACAGCACGTCGATTGGGTTCACGCCCTCAGCAAAGCGCCCATGTTGAAGGCGCAGCATCCTGACTACGAACTCTACAAGACCGGCATCCACGCGGAACGCGGGGTCTCGTGTGCCGATTGCCACATGCCGTACCGGAACGAGGGGGGCGTCAAGTTTACCAACCACAAGATCCAAAGCCCGCTGAACGATATCGCCGGGTCGTGCCAGGTCTGCCATCGCGAAAGCGAGGCCACCCTGACCAGGAGTGTCAACGACCGGCAAGGCAAGATCCTCGAGTTGCGGATGCGGGCCGAAGATGCCATCGTAAGAGCCCACGTCGAAGCGAAGACGGCATGGGACAAAGGAGCGACGGAGCAGGAAATGAAACCGGCTCTCCAACTCATTCGCCATGCTCAATGGCGGTGGGATTGGGTGGCCGCGTCCAATGGCTTGGGGTTTCATTCACCTGTGGAGGCCGCGCGTATTCTTGGCTCCTCCATTCAGAAGGCGGAGCAGGCAAGGCTCCAGCTTGCGCGCGTTCTGGCAAGGCGAGGTATCATCGAACCGATCCCCATGCCCGATATCACCACAAAATCGAAAGCCCACGCGTATATCGGTCTGGATATGAAGAAGCTCGTCGGCCAGAAGGAGGAGTTTCTTCAGACCGTCGTTCCACGCTGGAAGAAAGCATCTGAGGAGCGGCAGGGGGACACGAAGACCTACTAACGAGTGACAGAAGGATCCCGATAAATGAAGAAAGGGGGCGTTCCAAGCCCCCTTTTTGTTTTTCCATTCATGCGAAAGGCGGTCTTCTTTTTCTTCTCAATTTCGAGACAATTCACGCTCCCCTAAGTCATGATTGAGAAAGCCCCGCAGTCGATCTTCGCCCCCTTTCGAGGAACCTCCGTTTTTCCCTTCAACCCCCTCTTTTCCTGCTCAAGATCGGCGCGAGAGTGTATGGCATAATCCTTGTGAGAGGGAACAGATTACGAGGTAAGGAATAGATATGAAGTTATCCAAGGACCCTCTGAAGATCCTTCTCCAGGAGCATCAGGACGGGTTGGCACATCTTGCGAGGTTGGAACAGGCCGCAGAGTCGATTCAGGCCAACGGGTTTTCCGCCGAGGCAATTGAAGAAATCATCGAGGCGGTGCGATGGATGAATAATGATGTTCGCGAACACATTGTTATCGAGGAGCGGTATTTGTTCCCGGCGATTGAGCGGCACGGCTCGGATTTGCCTGATTCCATGCGCAACGACCACCATGAATTGCGGGGCGCGTTTTCACAGTTTCTCGAGATCGTCCAGGAAATCGAGCGGGGGCGCATGAGAGGGTCCTCCATCCACGAGATCGTCCAGATCTCCTTGCATATCGTGACCATCATGCGCAGCCATATTGCCAGGGAAAACGAATTCCTGTTTCCTCTTGCAAAGAGGCTTCTCTCAGTCGAGGAACTGAACATCGTTGCGGAGAGGATGGGTCACGAAGGTTCCTAGCGGGCCTTATTCACCAAGAGTCACAAAGGAGGCTGCTATGTACGTCATGGATGCATTCGAGGAAGTGATACGGACCAGGGTTTGTGTCCGGTGTATTGAACGGACCGGCATCGGCATCTGTGGCATGGGGAAATCGGATGAATGCCCGTTGAACCAGCACATGCCCGGGATCATGAAAGCGGTGAAAAGCGTCACGACCGGGATCCCAGAGGAGTACCTCGCAGCCCTCCACCTGGAGATTTGCGGTCAGTCAAAGGAGATTCCCGCCACCTCTGCCATTTTGGAAGAGGAGTTGATGGTTGCCTTGGATAACCATCTTCCACTCATCATGGAAGCCATTGATGAAACAAACAGACGAAGAAAACAGCGACCGCTGTAGACTCCAATGTGCTTCTTCCCCGTTGCCCCGTAATTCCCACTCATGAGAAGTGCCTCCTTTGATTCCCACTTTTTAGACCATTATCCCGTTAAAAAGCAAGCAATTCCAGTGATTTTACCCGTTCTGGTCAGGCACGCTGTTTGCGCATCATGCTGGTAAGAAGATATTCTCGTGAGTTCGTAGCCTGAAGGAAACCAAAACAGGCGCTTGAGCAACAGGAAGGAGCTGGAACGACAATGATACTGGAGAGAATTCGAGAGGGGTTTCTCAACAGGATGCGGCGCGCCGAAGGGATAGCCCCCAAGGTCGAGCAAAGCGAAACGAACCGTCTTGGTTTTTCCGCGGCGGTTGTGTTTGAGGTCTCACTCAGTTTTGCCCTCGTCCTTGTCATTTTGACATTCAAGTTGTTTCCATCGGACATGGGTGGAAAGAAAATTATTGTACACACCCAGGAAATGGTGAAGTTTGAAGAGATTGATCGGACGAAACAGGAGAACCGTCCCCCGCCTCCCCCCAAGCCTTTAATACCGATTGAAGCACCCTCGGATGAGGCATTGGAGGATGTGTCGATCGCAAGTTCTGAGATTGATATCCGGGAAGACGTGGCTCCTCCCCCGCCGCCGAGCCAGGAGACCGGTGGCGACGAGGACTATTTCATCGCGGTGGAAGATCTCCCGGAACTCGTTGGAGGTATCGCGGGATTGCAGAAACGGGTTGTGTACCCGGAAATGGCTGTCCGGGCCGGGATTCAGGGGCGAGTGTTTGTCCTGGCATTTGTCAACGAAGTGGGGCACGTGGTAAAGGCGGAGGTGCAGAAGGGGATCGGTGGCGGATGCGACGAAGCCGCCGTGAAGGCAGTTATGGAATCAAAATTCCATCCGGGCAAACAACGGGGCAAGGCAGTCAAGGTCCGGGTCTCTATTCCGGTTCGCTTCAGTTTGTCAACGTCGTGAGGGGTTGGGGAACTGCTCGGTCAAGGAACGGAGGAGTAGCCATGATCACGATACGGAGAATTCTTTTTCCCACGGATTTTTCCCGCTGCGCAAACCAGGCGTTTGCCCACGCAGTGCAATTAGCAAAACGGCACGGTGCAGAACTCCATGTTCTCCATGCCTACGTGCCCTATGAGGACCATACAAACCTGCTCACCACTGCCTCGATCGCTCCCGAGGTCAAGCCGGGCGCGACCATTCTCACGGCGCCCATGCTGCAGGTATTGGAACAGGAGCAGGCGCAATCGCTCCCCATCACGCAGAAGGTGATCCGGGATATCTCAACCGGGCCGGTCATCATCGACTACGCTGTGGAGTATGAGATCGATCTGATCGTGATGGGAACCCATGGCCGGAGAGGGATCGGCCACCTTCTCCTGGGCAGCGTTGCGGAGGAGGTTGTACGGTTTGCCCCGTGTCCGGTTTTTACCATCAAGGAGACCAGAGAGCCACATCGGGCTTCCGCATTCCGTAAGATCCTCGTACCGGTCGATTTTTCGAAAAACTCAGAGCAAGCGGTGCAGTGTGCAAAAGAACTCGCGAGCCTTTACGGGGCCGAGCTTCAACTCCTGCACATTGTCGAGGAACAGTTGCATCCCGCCATGTATGCCACGGGCCGCAGCTCAATTTTTGAATTCATGCCGGAGATTGAGATCACCTCTGCAAAAGAAATCGAGAGGATGTTGAAGGCATCGGGCGGCCCGGACGTGGCGGCCGAGATCCACATTCGTGAAGGGCGCGCATCCAGGGATATCGTCAGGTTCGCCGAGAGCCATGGCTCGGACCTCATTGTGATTGCTACACACGGACTATCGGGTATCGAGCACCTGCTTCTCGGAAGCGTCACAGAAAAGGTCGTCAGGTTTGCACGTGTTCCTGTTTTCACCGTCAAGACATTCGGTAAGTCCCTGATCGGACTGAAGGATGTGCAACATCATGAATCGGCTGCTGCCCACTCTTAGCCTTTGAAAGGAGCCCGTGCCGGCTC
>JBBEBV010000013.1:0-1501 GCA_040882165.1 Bacteroidota bacterium | reverse complement strand
CTTGAATAACACGTTCAGGAACTGCTCCAAGAGCACCATGCCGGGGCCGATTGACGTTGAGCCTGACGCTAACGCTTTCCACATCGCCCGAAACATCCATATCTGCGACAACCGCATCGAGTCTTACAGCGGAGGTCAAGGTATCTCGGTGACGACACACAATATCGCCCTGACGAGCCCACTATTCGGGCTGAAGATAAAGGACAACTACATCACCGGGGCCACGAAGGCGTTCGGCACGGCGATCCTGTGCCGAACCGCCGAAACAATTTCGTCTAGCACAGTCCCTATGGGGATTGAAATCTCGGGGAACGAAGTAATCGACTCTGGTTCAGTGCTTATCCAGCCGTTCTGGGCAATAGGAGTCAGAGACTGCCGGATCAAGAACAATACCTTCCGTGGCGGCACTGCCGCTGCCCTCGGGGACGAGACCGACGCAGACGTGTTGTCCTACGACGTAGACATCGAAAACAACATGTTCTACCGCAACGGCAACGTCAGCGGAGCAATTAACATTTCGTCCACAAATAATCTGCGGATTCTGCGGAACACCATTGACTCCCCCAACGCCGGGGCATCCACGATTGGCCTCCGGTTCGTGGGGAGTGGAGTAACGACTGTCTCCGACAACGTTTCCATCATCGGAAACACGTTCATCAAGGGTGCGTCGCAGACGATCTCGGTAGGGGTGAGCGAGCACACCTTGAATCCTGCCACGAACACTAGCTACGGAAATCGCGTTGTTGGTGGATCGCTCATAGACCAATTCAGGGCTTCGGATTTGGGCGATGCAGACATCACCAAAGAAGTTGTTCTGGTAGATGACTTCGTTTCCCGTTCGCTCTCCTCTGATTGGACTGGTCGTGTAGGAACAGACGGCCAGTGCGTTACGCCGACTATTGTGGCAATCGCTAACGGTGCGGTGCGCCTTACAGCCGGAGATGACGCGGCAGCGTCTATGGCCGCAAACGGCTGCCAGATGGAAGGGAACCTGAATTGGGCGCCAAATAACCTTAATCTCTCAATCGCGTTCCGGGTCAAGGTCAATGCAATTACCGATGTCTGCATGTTCGTTGGGTTCACGGACCAAATATCGGCCTTGGAGATGCCGGTCACCTTGGGGGCCAGCGACGCCCTTACGTCGAACGCCACTGACGCAACCGGGGTTCTGTTCGACACTGCGGCGGACACCGACGAGTGGTGCTTGGTCGGGGTCGCCAGCAACGTAGACGCCACGTTGCAATTCGCTGGCGTAGCTCCGACTGCCGGAACGTATGAAACCTGGCGAATCGACATAACTAATGGGGAAGTAGCCACGTTCTCCAGGAACGGCACCGTCGTCGGTACAGCCATGACAGGGGCGGTTGGGAATTTTGTTGATCTCGCGCCAGTAGTTGCGGTGTTTTCGAGAACTACGGCAACAAGGCTTCTGGATGTGGACTACATCCGCATTCACCAGAGACGATAGCCACAATGAACAATAGCGCGAAGGTAGTGCAGC
>JBBEBV010000012.1:22336-48560 GCA_040882165.1 Bacteroidota bacterium | reverse complement strand
GGAGAGATGAAAGAACCAATCGAAAGATATTCATGAGGGAAGAAGAGCGTCCGGGCTAGTGTCGCGTTCTAAAAGAAACATAAAAAGTCTCCCCACGAATCTCCACGAATCCTCACAGCCGAAGGCATACTACTGAAGCACGCGAAGCGTGCTCCCTCTTGGGCGTATGCCCCCTTGAAGAAATGACAGGTCTAATTGGTAGGATGTT
The DNA here is from genome assembly GCA_040882165.1 of Bacteroidota bacterium. Lineage (GTDB taxonomy): Bacteria > Bacteroidota > Ignavibacteria > UBA10030 > UBA10030 > UBA6688. The sequence continues at coordinate 48,352 of JBBEBV010000012.1, read as the reverse complement.
TCGCATCTTTTTTCCAGTAAGCTTCCGGCTGTGGATAAAAATTCCTTTTTCCGCATCCTGTTCGTGCAGATTCGCGTAGATTCGCGGGTAATCTTATCCTGGGGACATATTCAAGGTATTTCTGAACCGAGACACTAATTGTTTCTTTCAATAATGGTCCGGCCGCCCGCATTTTCAGGGCGTTTCGGTTTGATAAAATTGAATGTGAGCTTCTTCCCGTTGCGCTCCACATCAAACTGCATCTTCGCTCCAACCTTTGCGTCGCTGTACTCCTTGTCGAAATCCCCCAGGGAGCGGATCAGTTTCTTGTTCACGGCAAGCAGGACATCGCCGGATTCCAGCGCGATCCCTTTCACCCCGGCCTCGGAGAGCTTGAAAGCAACTTTCAAAAACTGATCAGTCTCTCCCTTTTGAAAGATCACACCAATCTCCGGGGCCAGTCTTGAACTGGAGCGATCGAGTTGCATCATCCGCCGTTCCTGGGCAACAAGAACCGTCATGGTGAAGAGCAAACACATTTTGACACAAATCAATCTCTTGCGCATACGCATAGAGTCCTCCCGAGGACTGGATCCCTCATTCATTGAATAGCCCTTTGGACGCAGGAAGGGGACGGAATGTTCCCGGGCAGGAGGCTCTCCCGACCAACGCCACGACCTTGAAAAGCGAACCCTCATGCCTGCGAGCTCCTGAGAACATCTCCTCCCACTCTCCAAGCCCGCAGTTGGCTTGAGTTCCCTTGCTTTTCCCGCATCTTCGGGTTATGTTATCGTTGAAAAAGAAAAAACCACGATGACCTTCCTGAACCCCGCCCTTCTCCTGGGCCTCCTTGCTGCGGCAATCCCCATCCTCCTCCATCTCCTGAACCTTCGGAGACTGCGGACGATTGAGTTCAGTACGCTGACCTTTCTCAAGGAACTGCAACGAACACGCATCCGGAGGCTGAAAATCCGGCAGTTGCTCCTCCTGTTCCTCCGGACCCTCCTGGTGATGTTGCTCGTCCTGGCCTTTGCCCGACCGACGTTACAGGGATCGATGATGGGTTCGATCGGTTCCCATGGAAAGACCAGCATCGTCATGTTGATCGACGATTCATTCAGCATGACCGCCTCCGATCAGGAGGGAGAGATCCTGAAGCAGGCCCGCCAGGCAGCACTGACCATTCTCGACCTACTCAAAGAAGGGGATGAAGTCTCGGTCGTGAAGTTCTCGGACGTCGGCAGGACGTCCATGGACCAACAGCATGGGCTCTCACACGACCCCCAGCTTGTGAGGAGGGTCATCGAAGAACTCAAGCCCACGCCCGTTCACAGAAAGCTGGCCGAGGTACTTCGATACTCGGCCAGGGTAATCGCGGGCTCGGTCAATTTTAATCGTGAGATCTATCTCTTTTCCGACTTCCAGCGCGGCCTGCTCGAACAATCGGTCACGTCGATTCTTACTGACGAATCGCTCTTCCCCCCCGAAGTCCGCTTTTTCGTTCTGCCGTTGGGTAAGCGGTCCATCCAGAATTTTGGCGTCGAGGAGGTCACCATCCCGAGCGCCATCTTCGAACCGGGCAAACCGTTTACCGTAAGAGCGCGTATCGGCAACTACTCGGGGGAGGACGCGCAAAACCATCTTGTGGGTTTGTTCCTGAATGGGACGCGCATTGCCCAACGCGGCGTCGATCTTCGGGTGGGGACATCCTCGGAAGTCGAATTCTCCGTCGCGAGCGAGGAAGCTGGGTTCGTGGAGGGATTCATCGAATTAGAGGATGATGATCTGGAGTATGACAATAGACGGTTCTTCACAGTGTACCTTCCCGAACGGATCAGCGTCGTGCTTGTCGGTTCCGAAGCGGAAACGCGGTATATCCGGCTCGCCCTGGACACGCGTCAATCGCTGGAGGGCTCGGTCTTTGGATTGCAGGAGGTGAGGGGAGAACGCCTCGGCACAACTCACATGCAGGGAGCCCAGGTTCTTGTCCTGGTTGCTCCCGAAAACCTGTCCCCTGCACAATCCAGCCAGATTGCAGCATTTGTCTCGCAGGGAGGCGGCCTGATTCTCTTTCCCGGCTCAACCGTTTCACCGGAGCGGTTCAACACGACATTCGCGGCGCAGCTCAAGCTTCCCACGATTCTTGGCGTCGACGGTACACTCCCGCAGAGCCTGAATGGGAACACGCCATCGTTCGTCGAGTTCGACAGGATCGAACTTCGTCATCCCTTATTCCAGGGCATGTTCGATTCCCCGGAGCAACCGGGAGTCCCGGAAACGCGGGGCCGCCAACAGGCCGTTGAATCTCCCCGGATTGCACGATCCGTACGGTTCGCCCCTTCGGCCCAGTCGAACCAGATCATCACGCTGACGAGCGGTTCAGCCTTTCTCCTCGAACACCAAAGCGGGAGCGGGCGCGTCCTGATGGTTGCCGTGGCACCGAACCTCGAATGGTCCGACTTTCCGCACAAGGGATTATTCGTTCCCCTGCTGCATCGATCGGTCTCCTATCTTGCCGGCGATCAACATCAGAACATCGGCCACCTTGCCGGCGATGAGGTGTCCATCCGAAGCACCGTGCGAACCTCGGGACCATGGACCATCCGGAACCCTTCCATGATCGATGTGGCTGCAACGCCCGTATCACGCGGCGTGCAGCAGAGTGTCCGATTCGGCGAGACCGAATCGATGGGTCTTTACACCGTCCGGGCGGGAACGAGCGTCATCCGGAAGTTTGCGGTCAATCTTCATCCCGACGAATCGAACACCGGTCCCGCCCAGCGGTCCGACCTGGAGACCGTGTTCCACCGGGTGGGAATTGAATCCTCCTCCGTTTCTTTTATCGACCAACCCCGGGAGGCTCAACGGCTGGTTTTGGAATCACGCCTCGGCGTCGAAGTGTGGAAGCATCTTCTCATGGCGGCCCTGGCGGTCGCCCTTCTCGAAATGATCGTTGCACGCATCAGTAAACAAGAGTTGACACCCCTCTCATCATGATCGAACTGGCCAATCCCCTCAAAGAACGCTGCATCCTTGTCGGCGTCTCGACGCGCCAAACCAGCAGGGAGCAAACCGAAGAATACCTCGATGAACTGGCCCTGCTCGCGGATACGGCGGGGGCCGAGGTGGTCGCGCGCGTCACACAGGACCGCGACCGGTTCGACTCGGCCACCTTCATCGGCAAGGGAAAAGTAGAGGAGATCCGGACGCTCGTCGACCAACAGAACATTCCCCTCGTGATCTTCGATGACGATCTTTCAGCAGTCCAGGTTCGAAACCTCGAACGCGGTCTTGAGTGCAAGATCCTGGACCGGAGCGCGCTGATCCTCGACATTTTTGTCTCCCGCGCAAAGTCCAACGAGGCGAAAACCCAGGTGGAACTTGCGCAGCTTCAATACCTGCTTCCGCGCCTCACCCGGCAGTGGACCCACCTTTCGAAACAGTACGGCGGTATCGGAACAAAGGGGCCGGGCGAAACGCAGATCGAAACGGACCGCCGCATGATCCGCACCCGGATTAGTCACCTGAAGGAGAAGCTCGAGCGCATCTCACAACAACGCTCCACGCAGCGTAAGGGAAGGAGCAACCACACCCGCGGGGCCTTGGTCGGCTACACGAATGCGGGGAAATCCACCCTGCTGAATCTCCTCTCGGGGTCGGAGGTCTTCGTGGAGAACCGGCTCTTTGCAACCCTCGACCCGACCACCCGCATCGTCCCTCTTGGATCGTCAACGCAGATCCTGATGACGGACACCGTGGGGTTCATCCGTAAACTCCCGCATCACCTCGTCGCATCATTCAAGAGCACGCTCGAGGAGGTCACCGAGGCGGATTTTCTCCTCCACGTCGTAGACATGGCGGGCAAGACGTTTGTGGAACAGATTGCGGTGGTGAAGGAGACGCTGGAGGATATCGGCGCGGCAGACAGACCCACGGTCATGGTGTTCAACAAGGTCGACCTTCTGACCGACCGGACCATCCTTCAATCGCTTCCGAACGAATACCCGCGTTGTGTCTTCATTTCGGCGGCGCGAGGCATCAACATTATGGGATTAAAGGAAGAGGTACGTCTCCTGATAGAACACGAATTTGTCGAGGAGAGCTTCAAGATTTCACAGGAGAATCAGAAACTTGTCTCCCAGCTTCATGGCGCGGGGGAGGTGCTGGAGCGGACTTACGAGGAGAACGATGTGATCATGCGCATGAGGATCAGGCGAAAGGATCGGGAGCGGCTGCAGAATCTTGTCTCGAAGGAATCAAACAGATAGCGTGGTGTTCCGCCCCATCACGTTCCGAATTTCGGGTTGCGGGGAATCATGGTGATCACCACCGGGTTCACCGGTTTCGATCCCATCTGGATACCGCGCAGTTCGATCGTCACCTGTTCTCCCGCGATCTTGTGCCAGGGTTCTGCGACGAGCTCGGTATCGCTCCCCTGCATCACCATGGTGTATGATGTCCCCGGAGGAACGACCACATGGGGAAGCGGCTGGAACCGATCGTTGAACTGGTAGCGGACGTTTTTGGCGGTCCCCTTGATGAAGCCCTGTCGCAGATCCAACGTATCCTTCCCCCCGTTCCCGAACTTCAGTTCAACCACCGAGGTTACCCGCTCATGCACCTCGTACGTTGCCTTGACTTCGACGGTGAAGTTCGCCCGCTCATCCCGATAAGTAAATTCTTCACAAAAACAGTTCTCCGTCGTCACCAGGTAGGGGTTGGAGCTGCTGCAAGCCGCAAGCAGGGGAAGCAAGAGCACGAACCACCCTCTCCAATCCTTCATCCCTTCTCCGGCGATTTGATGATGGTTTCCCCCTTGAAAATCTTCTGCACTTCCTCCGCATCGGCCCTGGTCCCGACAATATCCCCCCAATGCATGGGGATCACCGCCCGCGGCTTGAAAATGTTCGCAGCGTCACCCGCTTCCTTGCCGCTCATCGTGTAGGTCCCGCCGCACGGGAGAAGCGCAAACTCCGTTACCACGCCCCTCATCTCCGGCGTAAGATCCGTGTCGCCGCTGTGATAGATCCGCTCTCCTGTGGAAAGTGCGATGACGTACCCCACCCAGTTGTTCTGCTTGGGATGAAATTTCTTGCCGATGTTGTAAGCGTGAACTGTCTTGATTTTCAGTTCACCGACATGGTACGATTCTCCGGGGCTCACCACGATGACAGTCCCCTTTAATTGATAGGCGATATCCTTGGGGGCAAAGAACACCGTGGTGTCTTTTTTGATCCGCGCGATGTCCTCGACGGAGAAATGGTCATAGTGGGCATGGGTGAGAAAAACGACATCGGCAGACGGCAACGTCCCGGCGAGCTTCCACGGATCGATATACAGTTGAGTTGCGCCGTCTTCGATCCGGAAGGATGAGTGTCCCAACCAATGAATGTGCTGGTGGTTCATGACGTTCTTCCTCCTGTCTTTGGTCCGTGACTAGTGCTTGGCCTTCCCCGGGGCTTTTGCAAATCCCGGTTTGATCACGTCGTAGATGACCGCGATGCGATTCCTGTACGGCAGGAAGGCGCTCTTCATGGCATTGATCGTCAGTTTTTCCAAATCATCCAGGTTCAGGTCAAACACCTCGGCGGCCGTGTGATATTCGTCTGTCAGCGTGATGTTGCTCATCAGACGGTCGTCGGTGTTGAGGGTGAGCCGGAACTTGTAGTGATGGAGGATGCCAAACGGATGGTCCTTGAGATCCTTCACGGCCCCGGTGTGCAGGTTGCTGGTCAGACAAATCTCGAGCGGGATGCGCTTGTCCAGGACATACTGAGCCAGGGTCCCCATATTCAAAACATTGCCATCCTTGACCTTCATATCCTCGATGAGCCGCGTGGCATGTCCGATCCGGTGCGCGCCGCACCATTGGATCGCCTGCCAGATCGACTCCTTGCCGAACGCCTCCCCAGCATGGATCGTGATATTGAAATTCTCCCTCTGGATGTAGTGAAATGCGTCGACATGTTTTTTCGGCGGGTAGCCTCCTTCTTCGCCTGCGAGGTCGAATCCCACAACACCTTTATTCCGAAAATCGACCGCCAGCTCCGCGATTTCCTGGGAGTCCGACGGTTTCATATGCCTCATGGCGCAGAGGATAAGTCCGTACTCAACACTGAAATCCTTTTTCCCACGCTCCAGGCCACGCAACACGGCCTGCACTATGGTCTCCAGATGCAACCCTTTTCCTGTGTGAAAGACCGGGGCGAACCGCGTTTCAAGATAGACCACCCCATCCTTCTTCATGTCTTCCATCGTTTCATACGCAACGCGTTCCAACGCCTCTTCAGTTTCCATCACCCCGCACGTATGTTCAAAACCTTCCAGGAACAAGGGAAGGCTCCCGCGCGTCGCGCCGCGGTGAAACCACACGGCAAGCTCTTTCGGATTCGTGGTCGGTAGCTTCTTATAGCCCGATTCTTTCGCCAACTCGATGACGGTTTGCGGTCGCACACCGCCGTCGAGGTGATCGTGGAGCAGAACTTTGGGGAGCGTGCGCAGAAGTTCTTTCGTCAATTTCATGCCGATCTTTCTGTGTTAAAGCCGCAATGGTTCAAAACCGCCTTCAGCCTTTATGCGTTACCGGATGGTTCCGATTCTCGATTGAACCTCTTCAAGCAGGCCGTGATCCACCACCAATCCCAATGCCTTCTGGATATCATCGTACAGAACCCGATCCCCCTGCAAATGCCGGATGTGCTTGCGGACAAAGGAATAAGCCGCCTCGACTCCCTTCCCGGCCTTCATCGGTTTCCTTCCTTTCAGCTGCCGTGCAAAATCCAGCCCCTGACAGGCACAGAGCAACTCAATCGCCAGGACGGTTTGAGCGTTCTTCAGAACTTTCCATCCTTTTTGCGCACTGATGGAGCCCATGCTGTTGTGGTCTTCCTGGTTCGCCGACGTGGGGATCGAGTCAACGCTGCCCGGATGACAAAGCACTTTGTTCTCTGAGACGATGGATGCCGCCGTGTACTGGGCGATCATCAAACCCGAGTTCAACCCGCCGTTGGTTGTCAGGAACCGGGGGAGTCCGCTGAGCGACCCGTTGACCAATCTCTCGATGCGCCGCTCGGAGATGTTGGCAAGCTCAGCCAGGGCTATGGCAAGGAAGTCCATGGCCAGCGCAATCGGCTGCCCATGGAAGTTTCCCCCCTCAAGATGCACCCGGTCTTTCGGAATGATCAGCGGGTTGTCGTTGGCCGAATTGATTTCGACGCTGACGACATCGTGCACGTAGGCGACGGCGTCGCGCGACGCTCCATGGACCTGGGGGATACAGCGGATCGAATAGGCGTCCTGCACGCGCGGATCATCGAAGCGATGCGACTCGCGGATCTCACTCCCTTTCATCATCCGCCGCATGTTCTTCGCTACGGTGAGCTGGCCCTTGTACGGGCGGAGCCGGTGAATCCGCTCGTCAAACTGGGTATCGCTGCCACGCAGGGCCTCGACCGTGATCGCTGCGGCGATGTCGGCCACCTTGCACAATTCCATCGCCTGGTGGACGGCCAGGGCTGCAAACGCCGTCATCATCTGCGTCCCATTGATCAACGCAATCCCCTCCTTGGCCGTCAGACGGACAGGCTTCAGCCGATGCTTCTTCAACGCAACGGAGGCGGGAACAACACCTCCCTTCGTCCCTTGTAATACGCGGCCACGTCCCATCATGCTCAGTACCATGTGAGCCAACTGCACGAGGTCGCCGCTCGCCCCAACGGAACCCTGGGACGGGATTGCCGGAAGGATCCGTTTGTTGACCATTTCGACCAGCAGCTGAAGCGTCTCCAGCCGCACCCCCGAAAACCCTTTAGCCAACGCATTGATTCGTAAGACCATCATGGCTCGGACGATCTCGGGGGGGAGAAATTCGCCCGCCCCGGCCGCATGGCTCATGATCAGGTTCTCCTGCAGCAACCCAATGTTCTCCCTGCTGATTCTGATATTGCTGAATTCGCCGAAACCGGTCGTGACGCCATAGACTGTCTCCTTGCCTTCGACCCATGACTCAATCAAGGCCCGGGCCGCCTGCACCCGCTTCCTGGCGGCAGGAGTGATTAGAACTCCACGATCCCGGTATGCGAGTTCATGCACTGCTTGAACCGTAAGGGAATTGCCGTCAAGTGGGAAGGTCTTCATACCAGGAGAAGCGTGTCGTGAAGTGGTTTTGTAATGTCCGGGGTCAATGTAGCAGAGGCTTCCTTGAAATTCAACAGAACCCGGGGAGAGAAAGGGATTGACTTTGGGGACGAATCTCGCTATAATCACCAACAATTCAGGCCGTTTTTCTTCGCGGGATTCCCCTCCGGATCGAAATACTTCCCTTGCTGTGCGCGCTGGTGCGACCCACCACAGCAGTGATTCCGATTTTCGGCACCGGACCCCGGACTATCCGGCAAAAGCACCGTTCAGCATCCTCCGTATCTATGGACCAGGACAAGATCAAGGTTCTCGTGGCAGACGACGAAGATCCGCTTCGCATGACCATTGCCGCGTGGCTCGGGGATGAGGGGTTCGACGTCCAGGAAGCATCCAACGGGCTCGATGCAATCAACGTGGTCCAATCCAGCGATTTTGATATTGCCCTCCTCGATATCAAGATGCCGGGAGCCAACGGCCTGGAAGTCCTGCGTTTCATCAAGAAGAACTCCCCCACCACGGAAGTTGTGATGATGACCGGGATGAGCGATGTCAGCATGGCCGTGGAGGCCATGAAGCTTGGATCGAGGGAATATCTCACAAAGCCGGTCGATATGGACCAACTGGTTCCTCAGCTCCGTTCTTTGATCAAGAGAAGGGATGCGGAGGATCGGATCCGCCAGCTCCAATCGGAGCACACTGCACGCCTTCTGTACGATCTCCACAACCCCATTGCGGGGCTCAAGCAGAGCATCGGCTACCTGATGAAAGGGATGGCCGGTTCGGTCGGCGACCACCAGAAAGAGCTGCTCGGCTACATGACCAACTCCATCGACAAGGTGATGGGCTTGTTGAACGACATGATGGACCTGACCAAACTCGAAGGGGGGCGGGTACGGTTGAACAAAGGCATTGCCAACATCGCAGACGGTGTGACCCGGGTGGCCAACGAGTTTCGTGTTCCCTACCAATCCAGCAAAATCACGCTCGATGTCCACTGCGATCCCGACCTTCCGGCCATCGAGTTCGACTCACAAAAAATCGAGCAGGTGATCCAGAACTTCTTGAGCAATGCCATGAAGTATACTCCGCAGCAGGGGGCCGTCGTGGTACAGGTCAAGACGGTTGCCATGGTGATGGAGGAGGGGCAACAGCCCAAGGACTTCGTGATGACTTCCATCTTCAACAGCGGTCCCGGGATCCCGGCCGAAGAGCTCCCGTTGATCTTCGACCGCTACCGGAACGTGGTGGAAGGGGGAAACGGAAATAAAACAACGAGTCTGGGACTCGTGATCTGCCAGCGGATCATCGAGGCCCACAACGGTAAAATTTGGGTTGAATCCGAGCCGAACAAGGGGGCAACGTTCTCCTTCGCCCTCCCCATTCGCTAACTGCATCACCGCTGCATTATGGCAAAGCAACCGATCTCTATCCTCGCCGTTGACGACGAGGAATCCTTCATCGAACTCCTGACCACGGTCCTGACGCACGAAGGGTACTATGTCAACGCCGCTTCGGACGGCGTGGCCGCCATCAACATCCTCCAGACTCTCCCGTTCGACCTTGTTCTGCTCGACGTCAAAATGCCCCGGGTGGACGGGATCGAGGTTCTGAAGTTCATCAAGGACCAGTATTTCGATACCCAGGTCATCATGCTCACCGGGGTCAGCGATGTGAAACTGGCGGTGGAATGCATGCAGCTGGGAGCGTTTCATTATATCACCAAACCGTATTCGGCCAGTGAGCTCCTGGCCGTCATCGACCGCGCTCTTGAGCGCAAACGCCTTGTCATTCAGAACAAGGTGCTGAAATCCGAACTCGCCCGGCATGAACTCTCGTCGCATATCGTGGGACAGAGCAAGTCGCTCCAGGAAGTGCTGAACCTCGCGGCGCGTGTCGCCCCCACCGATTCTACGGTCCTTATCCAGGGGCCCAGTGGCACAGGGAAGGAACTGATCGCAAGTTTCCTTCACCGGAACAGCCTGCGTAAAGATCAGCCGTTCATGGCCCTCAACTGCGCCTCCATCCCCGAGACCTTGATTGAGAGCGAATTGTTCGGGCATGAAAAGGGGGCTTTCACCGATGCCATTTCCACGAAGCAGGGATTTGTGGAGATCGCCAACAATGGGACGCTGTTTCTGGACGAAGTAGCCGAGATCAGTATGATGATGCAGCCGAAGCTGCTCCGCTTTCTCCAAACGGGAGAGTACCGCAGAGTGGGAAGCAACAAGAACTTCAAGTCGGATGTCCGCCTCATCTCTGCAACAAACAAGGACCTCCGGCGCGAAGTAGGCTCCGGCAAGTTCCGGGAAGATTTGCTGTACCGCCTGAATGTCATCACACTCGAGATCCCTTCCCTGCGTGAGCGGAAGGATGATATCCCCTTGCTCATCAATCATTTTCTGCAGAATCGGTTTCGTTCCCGTACCGCGAAGAAAGTGGATCCGAAAGCCCTGGAGCTCTTGATGAAATACGATTGGCCGGGAAATGTCCGGGAGTTGGAGAATGTCATCGAACGGGCCGCAATCCTGACTCAGGACGAGATCATTCAGGTGGACGATATCGCTTTGCCGATCGGAACGCGCTCGATGTATGAAGCCTATACTGCGGCCTCCGCTGATGGGCCCCGTCTCGGGAGCGCCGTTTCCATGCAGGAGATCGAGAAGGCCCATATCAAAGGGGTGCTGGCAACCGTGAGCTGGAACAAGAACACCGCGGCCAAAATCCTCGGGATCAGCCTGAAGACCCTGTATACAAAGATTCAGCAGTACAACCTTTCGAAGGAGTGACCCGGCGTGGCTCGCTCGTTCGATCTGATTAACTCGCTTATTCCGAAAGCATGACGCCATGCGTCACCATTGATCCCTGCACACCGGTATGCTCCTCTTTCTCCTCCGGCACGGCGATGCACTGGACAGTCCAACGCTCCACGACGACGAACGACCGTTGAGCGATTTCGGCAGGCAACAAGTCTCGACCGCCGCAGGGTTTCTCCACTCGCTCCATGCTCCCCTCGATACGATTTTTTCCAGCCCGCTTTTGCGCGCGCGGCAAACCGCGGAGGCCGTGCAGGAAAAATTTCCCGGGGTACAACGCAGTGTTTCGGAATACCTTGCACCCATGAGCAACCCCCTTCAGATTTTCAAGGAGTTGAACCGGACGCAAGCACGGACCGTCCTGTTGGCGGGGCACGAGCCGTTTATCAGCACTGCGATCTCGTACCTCATTGCCGGCCATGAACATGCCAAGGTCGAAGTGCGCAAAAGCAGCCTCGCATGCGTGCACCTGGCCGACCCGATCGAACCAGGGAGCGGGATCCTGCGATGGATCATGACATACGAACAGATGAAAATTCAGGGGAACTGACACCAGCCAACAGGGAACCAACGATGGACCTTCAATCGGTACGAATCGACAAACCGGAAACGACGAACCTGATTCTGGGACAGTCGCATTTCATCAAGACGGTGGAGGACATTCATGAAGCGATCGTCCAGACCGCGCCGCAAATGAAATTCGGACTTGGGTTCTGCGAATCCTCGGGCCCGGCGCTCCTGCGCTGGTCGGGCAACGACCCTGCTCTTATCGAGCTTGCCAAAAAGAATGCCCTCGCCCTCTCATGCGGCCATTGCTTTCTTCTCTTCCTGGAAAACGGCTTTCCCATCAATGTCCTCAATACCATCAAAAACATCCCCGAGGTGTGTCATATTTACTGTGCCACGTCGAACCCTGTCGAGGTGATCGTCGCAGAGTCGGACCAGGGCCGCGGCATTCTGGGAGTCATCGATGGGGTGAAAACGAAAGGGATTGAAACGGAGGCCGATGTCCGGACAAGAAAAGAATTCCTGAGAATGATCGGGTATAAGCTCGGATAAGAGTGAATAGCAGACAACCTCTTGGGAGAACACCATGAACGCACCAACGAAACAAGCGGCAATCCTCACAGTAGCAATCCTCCTGATCGGTTGCGGTTCGTCGGACGATGAGGTTCGAAGGATGGTCCGGGAGGAGTTGGCAAAATCTTCAACAAGGTCGTTCATCACGGATGCACAGGTCATAGGCCCGTACAGTCCGGCGGTCCGGGCCGGTGAATTCCTCTTTGTTTCCGGTCAAATCGGCTTGACACCGGAGGCAGGAGAAATGATCGGAGAGGATATTGAGAGCCAGACGCGTCAATCGCTCGACAATCTGATGTCCATTCTCCGGAAGGCTGGATATGACTCGAGCCATGTGGTGCAATGCACGGTCTATCTCAAGGACATAAACGATTTTCCGAAAATGAACCTGCTCTATGGCGGTTATTTTGCCGAGGGAGCGTACCCCACGCGGGCAACTGTCGAGGTTTCCAACCTGCCGCGCAAGGCGAAAGTCGAGATCGCAGCCGTCGCATACAAGACACGATGAATCGACCGGCGCGGGATTGACCGAAACCCGCCGATCGGGAAGCCCGGGAGTTCTTGAAGGAATCACCCATGCGAAACCATGCAGCTTCATCCCGAACCGTGCGCGCACCGCGCGGCACAACCCGCTCCTGCAAAGGATGGCTCCAGGAGGCCGCCCTCCGCATGCTCATGAACAACCTCGACCCCGAGGTCGCGGAAAAACCCCAGGAACTCATCGTCTATGGCGGCACGGGGAAGGCGGCACGGAACTGGGACTGTTACGAGGGGATTGTGCGGAGCCTCCAACAACTGGAAAATGACGAAACCCTCCTCGTCCAATCCGGCAAACCGGTTGGGGTCTTCAAGACCCATCCCAATGCCCCGCGCGTGCTGATCAGCAACTCCATGCTCGTACCGCACTGGGCAACGTGGGACGAATTCCGAAGACTCGAAGGGCTCGGCCTGACGATGTACGGACAAATGACGGCCGGTAGCTGGATCTATATCGGCACCCAGGGGATCCTGCAGGGAACTTATGAGACGTTCGCTGCTTGCGCGGCCGAGCACTTCGGCGGCTCGTTGGCCGGAAGGTTTCTCCTCACGGCGGGACTTGGCGGCATGGGGGGAGCTCAACCGCTCGCGGCAACGATGAACGGGGCTGCATGCCTCGTCGTTGAGGTCGATCCCGAGCGCATGAAACGGAGACTCGCGACCCGGTATCTCAATACCATGACGGACAACCTTGACGACGCCCTCGCACAAATCAAAGAAGCCATCGCCAGGAAACGTCCGCTGTCGGTCGGGCTCCTGGGCAACGCGGCGGAGATACTTCCCCGGATCGCCGGGGGAAGATTCATCCCGGACGTGGTCACGGACCAGACTTCAGCACACGATACGCTCAACGGGTATGTTCCCGCGGGCTTGTCCTATGCCAAAGCGCTGACGCTGAGGAAGAAGAATCCAAAGCGGTATGCAGAACTGGCCAAGGCTTCGATCGTAGACCATGTCAAGGCTCTCCTCAAGCTTCGAAAAAAGGGGGCCGTCGTGTTCGACTACGGGAACAACATCCGGGGGGAGGCGCTGGCAAACGGCGTCAAGCGGGCGTTCGATATCCCCGGCTTCGTGCCGGAATACATACGCCCTCTGTTCTGCGACGGGAAGGGGCCCTTTCGCTGGGTTGCGCTTTCCGGCGATCCCGAAGATATTTACCGTACCGATCGCGCGATCATGGAGACGTTTCCGGAAAACAAACCCCTTTGCAATTGGATTGAGAAGGCGAAACGCGAGGTTGCCTTCCAGGGGCTCCCCGCAAGGATTTGCTGGTTGGGATATGGCGAACGGGCCATGATGGGGAAAATCTTCAATACGCTGGTCGCCCGGGGAGAGGTCAAGGCACCGATCGTCATCGGTCGTGATCATTTGGATTGCGGCAGCGTTGCTTCCCCCAACCGCGAGACCGAAAAAATGAAAGATGGGAGCGACGCCATCGCCGACTGGCCGATTCTCAACGCCATGTTGAACACGGCGGGGGGAGCAAGCTGGGTCAGCGTCCATCACGGCGGTGGGGTCGGGATCGGGTTGTCCATTCATGCAGGCATGGTCGTCGTGTGTGACGGGACCAAGGAAGCTGAAGAGCGCCTGGAGCGGGTCTTAACATACGATCCGGGGATGGGGGTCCTTCGGCACGCTGATGCCGGGTACGTACGCGCGAGCGATAATGCCCGGCGCTGGGGCATCCGCGTTCCGATGCGGTGAAGCAGCAGAATTTCGCAATAAAGAAAGCCTAACAGAGCACATTCCTATGAAATGGTCGGTCCGACGCAGAGCAACCTACGGCTTCATCGCTGCGCTCCTCGTGCTCTCCGCTATCGCCATGGTTTCGTATCAAACCAACAGGCAACTCAGCGAAAGCATTCTCCAGCTATCGCAGAGGCACGAAACGATCCAGCACCTGGAAGCAGTTCTTGCTTTTGTCACAGCAGCCGAATCGGAAACGCGCGGATATATTTTAAATGGCGGCGAGGAGTCGTTCAGGCTCCGGCAGAGTGCGACAGACTCTTCCCGTTCCCGCCTCGCGGCACTTTCCGTGCTCACCGCGGATAACCGGATCCAGAGTCAATCCTACACACGACTGGAGAACTTCGTCGACCTCCGGCTTCAGCAATTGGAGCAACGTATCGCTCTTGCCCGGGATGGGGATGTTCGAAGTGCCCAGAGCGCCCTTTTGACTACCGCCGGAAGAGTTTTGATGGACAGCGTCAGAAGCGTTATAGAGTTGATGGGATTGGAAGAACGACGGCTCCTCTCACTGCGGACAGCAGAAACTGAAACAGCGGTGCGACAGGCAGTCTATGTCATCGTGTTCGGGAACCTGGCGGGATTTGGGCTCCTGGTGGCGGTGCTCCTGCTTCTGTACCGTGAAATTCGAACACGGAAGCAGACGGCAAATGCGTTGGAAGAAAGTCTCGCCCTCCAACAGGCAATTTTGAACGGCGCCGACTATTCGATCGTGTCCACATCTCCGGAGGGAATTATCCGTTCCTTCAACTCGGCAGCGGAGCGACTGCTCGGGTACAATCTGGAGGAAGTGGTCGGGAAGGCCACCCCCACCTTACTTCATGATGCTGGGGAGATACAGGAGCATGCGGAAACTCTCTCCTTGGAACTGGGAAGGAGGATCGAGCCGGGTTTCGAAGTCTTCGCCGCAAGGCTCCGCGCGGGGATGACGGAAGAGGGGGAATGGACTCTGATCCGTAAGAATGGAACCAGGGTCCCCGTTCACCTGAGCGTGACACCGTTGCGCAACGCCCAGGGGGAGATCACCGGATTCCTGGGCATCTTTTCCGACATTACCGAGCGGGTCCGCGTCCGCCGTGAACTGGAGCAGGCAAAGGAGGCCGCCGAGACCGCCACCAGGGCCAAAACACAGTTCCTCGCCATGATGAGTCACGAGATCCGAACGCCGATGAACGGAGTGATTGGCATGACGGAACTTCTCTCAAACACCGACTTGACACCAGAACAGCGTGAGTACGCCGAAACGATCCGGAAGAGCGGCGAAGCGTTGTTAACCATCATTAATGATATTCTTGATTTCTCAAAGTTCGAATCCGGAACGGTGGAGCTGGAGCAACGACCGTTCGACCTGAGAGCATCCATAGAGGAGTCCTTCGACACCGTCGCACAACAGGCCCTCGGAAAAAACCTCGACCTGCTCTATATGGTCGACCCGCTGGTCCCGGCATTCATCATCGGTGACGTGACACGCCTTCGCCAGGTCCTGGTCAACCTCGTGGGGAACGCCATCAAGTTCACCGAGAAGGGGGAAATTGTTATTCACGTGCAATCCCTCAGGCAAACCGGGCTGGCGTTGGTGCTCCAATGTTCCGTCAAAGACACCGGTATCGGGATCCCGCCGGATCGGATCGAGCGCCTCTTCAAACCTTTCTCGCAGATCGATTCGTCGACAACGCGCAAGTACGGCGGAACCGGACTTGGCCTGGCGATTTGTGCGCGTCTGGTCGAAGCCATGGGGGGAACCATCTGGGTTGAGAGCACTGTGGGACAAGGATCGGCATTTTACTTCACCATCACCGTCGGCACGACGCCCAGCGACGTTGCGCTCCCCCGCATGTACCTGAAGGGAAATATCGGAGAACTGGCCGGGAAGCGGGTCCTGATCGTCGATGACAACGCAACCAACATTCACATCCTGACCGTCCAGTGCAAGCAGTGGGGCATGCTGCCCCGCTCCACGGATTCCCCCACAACGGCGCTGGAATGGATCCGCCAGGGTGACCCGTTCGATATAGCAATCCTGGACCAGAAAATGGATGTGATGGACGGGTTCGCACTCGCGGACGCCCTCCGGAAATTCCGAAAACAAGAATCACTCCCCCTCCTTCTTCTCTCATCATCAGGCGAGAGAGTGACGACAGAAGACACGAAAGAACTTTTTACAGCCATCGTGACCAAACCGGTCAAGCAGTCCCAGCTTTTCGACCTCCTGGTCAAGAGTCTCACCGGCACGTCGATCCTTCCACACAAGCCTGAACCGATCGCGCCGGAACAAATATCCCCTCTCAAGATTCTTGTTGCCGAGGACAATGATGTCAACCAGCAGTTGATGCGCCACCTTCTGAAGAAACTCGGATACGGTTCCGAGATCGTCACGAACGGACTTGAAGCCATTGGCGCCGTTGAACGAACACGGTATGATGTCGTGTTCATGGATGTGCAGATGCCGCAGATGGACGGGTTGGATGCGACCCGGCACATTGTCGGACGATGGAGCAAGAAAGACCGTCCCGTGATCATTGCCCTTACAGCCGATGCGATGCAAGGGGACCGGGACAAATGCATCGAAGCCGGGATGGACGATTATCTTGCGAAACCAATCCATTTGGACCAGCTCCGGGATACCCTGCTTCGCATCGCAGCCGGGAGACACCGCGAAGCCCCTTCGGCAAGCCCGGAAACCGCGGCTCTGGCGTCCCTCGAGGAAAGCGTTCTCGAGCGCCTCCGCCAGCTTGGTCTTGAGAGCAGTCCGGAGTTTTTTGTCGATTTGCTTGAAACGTTCATCCCATCGATGGACACTCACGCCACGATGCTCTTTCAAGCCTATGCCGACAGGGATGCCAAGAAACTTCATTACGCGGCCCATTCCCTGAAGGGGAGCAGCCTCAACATAGGGGCGAAAAGTTTTGGGACTTTCTGTAAAACCATCGAGGACGATGCGGCTGAAGGAAAAGCGGAGAGCGACGTCCTGACGAGGGAGCAATTCAAACGGGAGTTCGAGTCCCTCCGGACGGTGATCGCATCCATCCAGAAACGTCTGAAGAAAGATCTGGCCCGCACGTGATCCAAGGAAAGGAGCAGCGCGTTCTATGAAATTCCTCGTTTTTGGCGCCGGAGGCGTCGGCGGGTACTTCGGAGGAATGCTGGCAAAGGCAGGCCAAGAGGTCTGGTTCATCGCGCGCGGCAAACACCTGGCGGCCATGAAGAAAAAAGGACTCTTCATTCATGCTTCCAACGGATCGTTCCGCGTCAAGGCCGGGAGAATGACCGACAATCCCGGCAAAGTCCCACCGCCGGACGTCGTCCTGTTTTGCGTGAAGGCCTATGACACGGAATCCGCCGCAGAGCAACTCGCTCCCATCCTTTCCGACACCTCGATCGTGATCAGTCTGCAGAACGGCATGGAGAACGAAGGAACGATCAAGCGCTGTATCCCCCATGCCACGGTCTACGGCGGCGCGGCTTATATCTTCTCCAACGTCACCGCCCCCGGGAGAGTCACCGAGTGGGGCGGCCCGAGGAGAATCGTTTTCGGACCGTTGGCCGGCAAGCCCGGAGGCAAAGCAAAAGAGATTGAGAAGCTGATGAAAGGCGCCGGCATTGACGTGATGCTGAGCAGCGATATGATCACGGAGTTATGGAAGAAGTTCATTTTTATCGCCGCCGGCGGAGGATTCAACACGCTGAGCCGTCTCGCGCTGGCGGATATCCTGGCAATCGACGAAAGCAGGGAAGTCTTTTACCTGGCCATGAAGGAAGCGGAAGCGGTCGCCCGGGCAAAGGGGATTGCGCTGCCGATAGGATTTGTCGAACAGCAGCTCGAGAACCTGAAGAGCCGCGCCACGACAGCCCGGACTTCGATGTATTACGACCTGGTCCATCAAAAGCCTATGGAGGTGGAGGAACTCGTGGGTGCGATTGTCCGCTATGGCCGCGAGGTTGGCGTTCCAACGCCGATCAACCAAACGGTCTATGCAAGCCTCCTTCCGCACCATCGTTTGCATCTCCAGAGAAAGAAAGTGCGGACCCCAAAGACGACGGCGTAGGCCATGCTCCCCCGGCCCCTGAATCCCGCTATTGGCTTGTGTGAACTGTGCCGCCATGCGACGGTCATCAAAACATCCGGCGAGACCACTTATTTCCTCTGCGGCCGCTCGAAGACCGACACCCGATTTGTAAAATATCCCCGGCTTCCGATGCTTGACTGTCCAGGATTTGAACAGCACCAGCACGGCATTTCCTCTCACAAATCCGTTCCTTGATTCTCGGGACACTTCTTCGTTTCTTTTCTTTTTACGCTGTTTTTTCTTCGATCAACACGCAACCGATGTGCCTGACTACCAACGATACCAGGAACTTATTTCCAGGGAGTCCCGCCACTGGGGGGAAGTCCGCCCCGATCCTGACAATCCCCAACTTTGGCACGACCCGGAGCTGTACGAGATCTTCTTTGGCATCGAATACCGTTCGTTCATCGAGCGGATCGTTGCGAAAAGGGGAACCGTTCTCGAACTTGGCTGCGGCGAAGGGAAGCTTGCGCTGGAGCTGGCACAACGCGGGATGACCGTAACGGCGATCGATTTGAGCATGGAGAGAGTTGAACGGGCAAACGAGACAGCGCGCCTCTCCGGGTTCGGGTCGCGGATCACATTTCTGGTGGACGATCTGAACACCGCGTCGCTTCCTCCCGAAACGTACGATTGCGTGGTCGCTCATGACGCACTGCATCACATCCTGGAGATTGACCGTCTCTGCGAGGAGGTCCGGAAGAGCCTCAAACCGGGCGGTTCATTTATTGTTTGGGATTTTGTGGGGATGGGCCCGATCCGCAAGCTCTTTGCGGCTCTTCTCTACGCGGTTGTTCCGACCTACCAACCCTACATGGCAAAATGGAACCTGCGCCACCGACTCCCGGCGTTTCTTGCAGGTGAGAGGTCGAAACGAGCTGCACTTGAAAAAGGAACCTCTTCCCTTCTCCATCCCGATTCCCCTTTTGAAGAGATCTCGCAACGGTCCATGATCGATGCCATACTGAAACGGTTCACCATCACCGAGCGGCGCACCTTCGCTCCATTCTTTTATTACCTTGCGCCGAAGGTCCGGTTTCCCCGCGCGATCAGGTACTCCCTTGCCCGATCGCTCAAGAGGGCGGACGAGATGCTCCTCCGGCTTCGCTTCTCGGAAGGGGCTTATTTCTTTCTCGAAGCGCGAAAAGACTGACCCGATTATTCCATGCAACTGCTCATCCGCAATATCCGACAGTTGGTTACCGCCCGTTCCGATGGCAAGCCTTTTTTGGCGGGAAAGGACATGCGCGATCCGGGAGTCCTTGAGCACGTCTCTGTTTTGATCGAAGGGGAGAAGATCCGTGGCATCGGACCGGTGGAATCGTTTGATCAATCGCTCGCAGACGACGCCACCGTCCTCGATGCCTCAACGTACGTGGCGCTCCCCGGGTTCGTCGACTCCCATACCCACATGGTTTTCGCGGGGAGCCGGGAGAACGAGTTTGCCATGAGGGCCAAAGGGATATCATACGGTGAAATCGCCGCAGCCGGGGGAGGAATCCTCAGTACCGTGAAAGCGACCCGGGCCGCCTCCAAAAAGGAACTCAAAAAGCTCGCGTCGAAACGGCTTGATGCCATGATGAAACACGGAACAACCACCGTGGAGGTCAAATCAGGATATGGATTGAATGAAGAGTCCGAAATTAAAATGCTCGAGGCGATCAACGAGCTTGCCGAAGAGCATTTCATGACCATCGTCCCGACATTCCTGGGCGCCCATGCCCTCCCACCGGAGTTCAAGGACGACCGTCAGGGCTACATCGACCTGCTCTGCGAAAGGATGCTCCCCTATATCGCCAAGAGAAAACTGGCGCGCTTTTGCGACGTCTTTTGCGAGGAGAACTACTTTACGGCACAGGAAGCTGCGGTCATCCTCGGGAAGGCACTGGCACTCGGGCTGAAACCAAAACTGCACGCGGATGAATTCAAAGCCATTGGCGGAACACCACTTGCGGCGGAGTTGCAGGCGGTTTCCGTCGATCATCTTGAGCATCTGGACGAGGCCGGACTTCAGGCCCTGCGGAAGGGGAACACGGTGGCCGTTCTCCTCCCGGGCGTCTCCTTTTTCCTGCGCAATCCTTACGCCCCGGCGCGGCGGCTGATCGACGCCGGAGTCCCGGTGGCCATCGCCTCCGACTTCAATCCCGGCTCCTGTATGGCGTTTTCGATGCCTCTGATGATGACTATTGCCTGCACCCAAATGGGAATGACGCCCGAGGAAGCCATCGTCGCTGCCACGTTGAACGGGGCTGCGGCCGTTGGGGCTTCGGACACCCTTGGAAGCATCGAGGTGGGAAAACAGGCCGATATCATGTTGTACGATGTCCCGAACTATCGGTTCCTCGCGTATCATTTTGGTGTGAATCACGTTGCCGGGGTGATCAAACGGGGCGTACTTCTCGAATTTCCATAAACCGGCTCAAAAAGAAAAACAATCCACCAAGTTCACTAAGACCACTAAGAGTCTCTGTTGTTTTCTCAATTCCTTTTCTTCGTGTATTTTCGTGACCTTCGTGGATAATCCTTTTCCACGAAAGCACAAATGAAATCAGGGACCTCAACATGAAACAGATCGTTGAATGCGTTCCGAACTTCAGCGAGGGTCGCGACCAGCAGACCATCGATGCCCTGGCGGAAAGTATCAGGACCGTTCCGGGAGTGAAACTCCTGGGCATCGAACCGGACAAGGATTACAACCGGAGCGTCGTGACGTTTGTCGGTGAGCCTCAGCCTGTCGTTGAGGCGGCCTGTCGATCCACCCGGGTTGCCGCCGAGCGAATCGATATGAGGAAGCATCAGGGGGAGCATCCCCGGCTGGGTGCGGTGGATGTCGTTCCGTTTGTCCCGATCTCGGGCGTGACGATGGAGGAGTGTGTCCGCCTCGCGCACGAGTACGCGGAGCGGGTCTCGCGTGAGTTCCATATTCCTGTCTATCTGTATGAAGCGGCAGCGTCGCACCCCGACCGCAAGAACCTCGCCACTATTCGCAAAGGAGAGTACGAAGGGCTCGCCGAAAAGCTGAAGGACCCGAGATGGAAACCCGATTATGGGGACCCAACATTCAACGCGCGATCGGGGGCAACAGTGACCGGTGCGCGCAAGTTTCTCATCGCCTACAACGTCAACCTGAACACGGCTGATTCCGCCATCGCCCAGGAGATCGCACTCAGGATCAGGGAGAGCGGCAGGGTCAAGAAGGACGAAAGTGGCGCGGTGGTCAAGGATGCGCAAGGCGAATCGGTGAAAATCCCGGGCACCCTGAAAGCAGTCAAGGCGATGGGAGTTTTCCTCCAGCGCTTCAATATCGCCCAGGTCTCGATTAACCTGACCGATTTTGAAGTCACCCCTCCCCACACTGCATTCGAAGAAGTGAAGAAGCAGGCAAAACTGCTTGGGGCCGAGGTGACCGGGAGCGAAATCGTGGGATTGACTCCGCTCGCCGCACTCCGCATGGCGGGATCCTACTACGCCGGAAAGGCCAAGACCAAACCGCAATCAGACGATGAACTGGTTTCACTCGCCATCAAGTGCCTTGGACTCAGCCAGCTTGAGCCGTTCGAGCCGCAGAGGAAGATCATCGAGTATATGCTCTAACCCCGACCTTCAGGTCGGGGAATAACGGAGCAAGCCGAGTCTGGGCTTTAGCAATAAGCATATAAGAGAACAATACCATGCTTACTGAAAAAACGGTTGATGAATTCTTAGACGAACTCGCCTCAGACTCCCCGGCCCCCGGAGGGGGGAGTGTTGCCGCGCTTGCGGGCGCCACGGGGGCTGCGCTCACGGCGATGGTGTGCCGGCTGACGATCGGCAAAAAGAAATATGCGGAGGTTCAGGAGGAAATGGAGTCGATTCTACAGGAGGCAGAGGAACTGCGAAGAGAACTGACGCGGCTTGTGGACGAGGATACGGAAGCCTTCAACCGTGTGATGGCGGCCTTCGGTCTGCCGAAGGAGACCACCGAACAACAAGAGCGTCGTGCAGCGGCAATTCAGGAGGCGACCCGCGAAGCCACTCTAGTGCCCCTGCGCGTCATGAAACTCGTGGATCGGTCCCTTCCCCTGGCAGTCCGTGTTGCAGAGAAAGGGAACAAGAACTCCGCTTCCGATGCAGGGGTTGCTGCGTTGATGCTGCAGGCCGCATGTTCCGGAGCGGCGCTCAACGTTCGCACCAACCTTGGATCACTGAAGGATGAATCGTTTGTGCGGGAAACAACGGGGCAAGTAAAAGAGATCGTGCAGCGGGTCGAGGCGGGGGTGATGGAAACCCTTGCTTACGTCAACAAAATCGTACTATCGTGACAAGCGATTTGAGTAATCGGACCTTTTCCGGGATCATTCCTCGCACATTCCACCATTCTCAGCCCCACACGGGCATGCTCACGCCCTCCAAAAAGCCCTGCTGAAGAGCACAAAAACAGTAAAAATTTCCAACCTGCCGACCAGCATGCAGAAGGCGAGAATCCACTTCCCGGCCTCTGAGACGTGAGCGTAGTTGTCGACCGGTCCCACCGACCCGAGCGCCGGGCCAACATTTCCAAGCGCCGATGCAACGGAACCGATCGCGCTCAGCAGATCGAGACCGACGGCTGTCATGGCAAGCGACGCGATGACGAAGATCGTTATATAAAGCACAAAGAAAGCCATAATCTCACCGATGATCTCTGCCGAAACGCTGCGCCCATTGAATCTCACCGGCATGATCGCTTTCGGGTGAATCGCTCGTTTGATTTCCACCAGTCCGTTTTTCAATAAGAGCATCACCCGCACGATTTTCATCCCTCCCGCCGTCGAGCCGGCGGACCCGCCGTTAAACATCAGCAGTAAGAGGGTCAGTTGCGCCATCGGAACCCATAGTTCATAATCCCCCGTTATGTAACCGGTTGTCGTGATGATGGAGACAACCTGAAACAACGAGACCCGGATTCGTTCTTCCCATGACTCAGCCGCCCCGGAGGGGAGGACTGCCACGATGATCAGCGAGGCAACGAGAACGGTCAGTGTGTAAAAGACGAATTCATTATCCCGAAGGTACGAATTCCATTCTCCGCGCAGCACGCGGAAGTGGAGCGTGAAGCTGGCTCCCGCAATAAACATGAACACGATGATCACATACTGCAAAAATGCCGAGTCATAGTAGGCAATACTGGCATTCTTTGTGGAGAATCCGCCCGTCGCAACCGTTCCATATGAATGACAAAGCGCGTCAAAGAACGTCATGCCGCCATACCAGAGCAGGCCGGTCTCGACCACGGTCAGCGCAATATAGACCCCCCAGAGAATCTTTGCAGTCCCGCTTACGCGCGGACTCAGCTTGTCAACGACGATTCCCGGAGCCTCTGCCTTGAACAACTGCATTCCCCCGACCCCGAGGAGTGGAAGGACGGCCACCGACAGCAGGATAATTCCCATCCCGCCAATCCAGTGTGTGAAACTGCGCCAATACAGGATACCGTGCGGGAGCGACTCAATATCGGTGAGAATCGACGCGCCGGTTGTGGTCAGTCCGGAAATCGATTCGAAGTACGCATCGGTGAACACGGGAATAGCATCAGAGAGGTAGAAGGGAAGACTGCCAAAGAGCGCGATGGAAGCCCATCCCAGCGTGACAACCGCAAATCCCTCGCGCACCCGTAATTCGCCTTCGAATCTCCGGAACGTAAACCAGATCAGGGCCCCCGTGACCATCGTTATCAGAGAGGAAACGAGAATTGCGTTCACATCCGAGTCACCAAAATAGAGTGAAAACGGAAGCGCTGTCAACATCAACGCTCCAACGATCGCGATCAGGAATCCAAGGACACTGAAAACCGGTCTAATGCGCATAGGAGTCAGCTGAAGAATTTTGTAAAACCTGTGATTGCCCCCGGCAGGGTGAAGACCACGATGCGATCCTGGGGATCGATCCGGGTCGTCCCAACCGGGATGGCCACACTGTCATCGCTTTCGTCGATAATGCCGTTCCGGAGCAACAACCGACTTGAGTTCATCGGCCCTTTTTCGTGGACCGTTCATTCCGTGTCGCCCCCATCCCCGGCCGGGCATGCCTACCTTTTCCAGAACGCTGCACTGAAAAGCACAAAGACGGCATAGATTTCCAGGCGGCCGAGCAACATGCAGCTACTGAGAACCCATTTCGCCAGATCTGAGAGATGGGCAAAGTTGGCCATCGGCCCTACCGTTCCCAATCCCGGACCGACGTTCGCCATGGCGCTGGCGATGGCGCTCATGGAAGTTACAATATCGAGCCCTGTGGCCGTCAGGAGTATGGTGGAGGTGGCGAAGGTGACGAGGTAGAGAATGATGAATCCTGCAACAGTGAAAAGAATTTCCTGATCCACCGTCTTCCCTCCAAGCCGCACGTTGGCAACCACCTTGGGATGCGCAATCTTTTTGAGCTCGCTCGCGGCTGTCTTCAACAAGATGAGCACACGAATGGTCTTCATTCCTCCCCCCGTGGAGCCTCCACAGGCACCGGGAAACATCAGGAACAGCAAAACCACTTGTGCAAGAGGAGCCCAGATGGCAAAATCAGCCGTTGCAAAACCGGTACAGGTCATGACCGAAATAATGTTAAACGCGACATAACGAAGCGACTTCAGATAGTCCCCTCCGAAGGACGACTCCCCTATGACTGCGGTCACGACCAAGACCGCGACACCGAGAGTCCCGAGAAAGAACTTGAATTCAGTGTCTCTGAAATAATCCGCAAATCTCCCCTTCAGCGCACCAAAATGGAGGGCGAAGTTTGTTCCTCCCACAAACATAAAGAGCATCACAACACAATCAATATAGACCGAGTTATAATGGGCAATACTTGCATTCTTCGTTGAAAAACCTCCGGTCGAAATCGTCGCAAACGCGTGGCAGACGGCATCGAACAGGGGCATGTCCCCCACGACGAGCAATACCACTTGTGAAACGGTAAGGAGGACGTACAACCCCCAGAGCAATCGCGCCGTCTCGGCCACACGAGGGGTGAGTTTATCCTTCATCGGGCCCGCGACCTCCGCTTTGTACAACTGCATCCCGCCGATGCCCAACAACGGGAGAATGGCGAGCGAAAGGACGATAATACCCATCCCTCCGAGCCAGTGCGTCAGCATGCGCCAGTAGTGAAGGCCATTCGGGAGCGCTTCAACATCCGTGAGAATGGAAGCACCCGTCGTGGTGAACCCGGAGACAGTTTCGTAGTACGCATCGGTGAAGGAAGGGATGGCTCCTGAAAAAAGGTACGGCAAGCTTCCAAACAACGGGACGATCATCCACCCGAAGGTGACGATCGCAAATCCTTCGCGGACCCGCAGTTCATCGGCTTCCGGGTTGCGGAACAGGAACCAGAGCAGGAGCCCGGAAACGATGGTGCAGACCGAGGCAAGGAGAATGGGGGAGGCGTCGGTCCCTTCATAATACAGGGATACTGGGTACGCGGTGAGCATTGCGAGCCCCACCGCAAAAACCAGGAAGCCGAGAACAGTCAGGATGGGTTTCAGGCGCACAGGGATCAGCTAAAGAATTTTTCAACGTCTTTGATGGCCCTCGGCAGGGTGAAGACCACGATGCGATCCTGGGGATTGATCCGGGTCGTCCCGATCGGGATTGTCACACTCTCATCCCGTATCACGCACCCGATGATCGCTCCCTCGGGGAATTTCA
>JBBEBV010000012.1:0-22236 GCA_040882165.1 Bacteroidota bacterium | reverse complement strand
GTCACACTCTCATCCCGTATCACGCACCCGATGATCGCTCCCTCGGGGAATTTCAGATCTTTCAAGGGGCGTTTCGTGACACTGGACCCCTTCTGCGCGATCATTTCGATCACTTCAGCTTCCACACCGTGGAGCGTCGCGACCGAAACAATCTCCCCTTTGCGTATGAACTTCAGGATAGCCGTGGCAGCCGAGAGCTTCTTATTGATAAGGGAGTCGATCCCGATCGTGTTGGCGAGCGGGATGTAGTCGAGTTTCTCAACATGGGCGATGATTTTTTTGACGCCGAGGTGCTTTGCCATCAGGCAGGAGATAATATTATCCTCCTCATCCCGTGTCACGGCAATGTAGGCATCCATGTCCATGATGCCCTCCGTAGCCAGCAGGTCAATATCTTTTCCCTCTCCGTGGATCACCATGGTCTTGGTCAATCTATCCGCGAGCTTGAGGGATTCCTCCTTGCCCGACTCGATCAGTTTGACGGAAATCTCCCCCTCCAACTCCTCAGCAACATGTTGCCCCATCCGCCCTCCTCCCAGGATGATGATCTTTTCCAGCTTCGCCGTATCCTTGCCGGAAAGCCTCAGCATTTCCTGCACGTACTGCGTCTTGGCGATGACAAACGCCTGGTCCCCTTTGCGGAACACTTCATCCGCTGAAGGAATAATGGTCCGGAGCCCGCGATGGATTGCAACCGCGCGAAACGGCACTTCATCGTACTCCGCCACCACTTCCCGGAGCGTTTTGTTGATCAACGGGTTGTCCTGGTCGATCCTGATGCCGATCAGTTGAATTCTCCCTTCGGCAAATTCGAGGACATCCGTGGCGGCAGAACGCCGGATGAGGCGGACGATCTCCTGTGCTGCGAGTCCCTCGGGATAGACCACGAGATCAATGCCGAAGTCGCGGGGACTGAGCGGACCCCCGGAGAACAGAAACTCGGGATCGTTCACCCTGATTATTTTCTTCCGCGTCCCCAGCTTGTGGGCGAGGATGCATGAGGTGAAATTCACTTCGTCAATCGACGTCACCGCAATCAGCATATCGGCCCCCGGCGCACCGGCTTTCTGAAGCGTGCCAACACGACTTCCGCTTCCCTCGAGGGTCATGACGTCAAGCGCATCAGACACCCGCGCCAGGCGCTCCTCGCTCTTGTCGATCACGATGATATCGTGGCGTTCCTGCGAAAGAATCTTTGCCAGATGGAAACCGACTTCCCCGGCCCCGACAATAATGATCTTCATACGCGTTTCTTGAAATGGTTGTTATGGAATCCCGCCGCTCATGGAGTTTGATCGACCATCGCCGGTCTCCCTCTACATCCCCCCGACCACCCAGGTCAGGGCCGAAAGCGCAGCGGTTTCGGACCGCAACCGCCGCGGTCCCAGTGAGATGGGAACGAACCCGCGGTCCGATGCCAGCGAAAGCTCATCGTCCGTAAATCCCCCTTCCGGACCGATCATGATCAATACCGACTTCGCCTGGGTGTGGTGCTTCAACACGGACCCGACAAAATGCGATTGCTCGGTTTTTTCGTGCGGGATCAATCGCAGACCGTACTCCTCCGCGTTGTTCACCACCGCTTCAAACGACGAGAGCATGGAAATGTTCGGCAGATACGAACGTCCGCATTGCTTCATTGCTGACAGCGCGATCTTTTCGAGGCGCGCGTGCTTTTCATGGCTCGGGATGGTCCGCTCACATGTCATGGGGATAATGGCACGAACGCCCAACTCGGTCCCTTTCTCCACGAGAAAATCGATGCGGGCGGGGTTCTTGAGCAGCGAGACCGCAATCGTCACATGGACCTTCGGCTCGTTCACTCCCCGTTGCACATCGAGTATTTCACACTCCGCCTCCCCCTCCCTCAGCGCGCGAATCACAGCCTCAAACTGTGTATCCTTTCCGTCGGTCACCATAACGTGGTCACCGACCCGTTTGCGGAGGACGCGTACGAGATGTTTATTCTCATCCCCCCGGATGACCAGAACCGGCCCCTGAACATCCGACGGATCGACGTAGAAGAAGTCCATAACGTATCAGGTTGTTGAAAGACTTAATTCCGTTGCCACCAAGACACCAGGGCACAAAAACAATTCTGACTCAAGAATTCTCAATCACGTTCGTGGTGTCTGTATGACGTTGTGACCTGTTTCCTTTTTCAACCGCCTGTTAGAACGACGCTCCAAAGTCCAGAACAAATTGACCGGCTCCCTGGTGGTTCAACGCATACTCTGTTCGAAGAACAATGCTGTACGGCAACAGGAAATGCAGCCCCATCCCGTACCCGGAATACCATGGCCTCCCACCCACTCTCTCACCACGGTACCATATCTTGCCGGCATCAGCAAAGAAGCCTGCATACATCCCGAAACGCCAGACACTGAACTGAGGAGGCAACGGGATGCTCGTAATTGTCCCATAGCGGGGAAGGAGGATCGGCACCCGGAGTTCGACAGAATGCCCCAGGATATTCTCCCCCTCCAGCACGGTGCTGAAATGCCCCCGGATTCGTTCGTCATAGCCGAAATACGAGTGCAGATACGATGGAACGATGCCGCCGGCTGTAAACCCGCCGAATGTCCTGGCCCCGAGGGAGGCTTCGGCAAACCCGAGTGGGATGAATCCGCGGAAATCGTACCCGGAACGAAACAAGTCAATCTCTCCCTCCCCGACCCCATACTTTGTCATCCACAACGATGCTTCAACCCCCTCGGTGGCGTACTCCCGGACATCCCTCGTATCGAACGTGTATCGCACACCAATCGTGACGTACGAGTCGACCCCCGTGATGGACACAGTCCGTCCGGGTTGGGGGTCGGAGACTTTCCAGCGGCGATATCCGGCCGTTCCGAGCAACGTGTGATGGAGGCCCATACGCTTGCCGAGGGAGAGCTCCCCCGTATGGACGGTCTGATCGTAAATTCCCTGCGACACGTTTTGATTCCGGACTTTACTCAGGGAGAGGTACCCTCGGAAGAAAATATCGTCGTCATCGGTAATTTTCGGATTCTGATACGATACGCTGGCCCACCGATCGAAACCGAGAGCGAACGATCCGACAAGCTTCTCATTCCGACCACGGAAATTGTCATGCACAAACCCGAGACCGTAGTAGAAGTTTTTCGGGTCGCGGTACTTGAAACCGAGGATGGGCACCGGAAAAATGTACCAGCGTTCCGACACTCGCACAAACAGCGTCGCCTTTTCCCCCTCCACCGTGTAGTCGAGATCGACCTTGTTAAAGAGCTGGAGACTGTAGATACGATTCTTGTCGTACTCCAGGGCCGTCGAGGTGATCCTCTCCCCCACCTTCAAGGACATCTCACGTAAAATCACATGTTCCTGCGTCTTTTCATTCCCAAGGATCACAATGTCCTTCACGATCAGGACGGTATCCTTCCGATCGTCACTGAAGGCGAGCGAGGAAAACAGGGCAATTGCTGCCGATATTTTCACAAAATTGGAAATCACGTTCTTGTCGTCACGACGATCTTAATCTCATTCCCATGAAAAAAATGAAGCTGGTCCGGAGGACTGGTCGGGGGTCTCCGGTTCCAAATAATCGGCCGCTTACGCGTGCGATAGTATTGAGCCTCCGGCGGATCGCTAAGGCGATCCTCTCCCTGGACCGGGGCATAACCGGCGGAACTCCACGGCGATGCATCGATCCATCACAACCTGTAACCCTGCCTCTTGCGCGCGTCGGGCAGCCTCCTCGTTCACCACACCGAGTTGCATCCAGACGGTCTTCGCCCCGATCTCGATTGCCTGGTCGATGATGGGAAGCACTTCTTCTGCCTTGCGAAAAACATCGACCATATCGACCGGTCCAGGCATCGACCGCAAGTCCGGGTAACACGGCATACCGAGCACTTCCTCGTAGTTCGGATTCACAGGAGTTACGGTGTACCCGTTCTTGACCAAAAACTGCGCGATCGATCCGCTGTCCCGCCAGGGCTTCGGCGACGCTCCGACCACGGCAATCGTTCGCGTGGACCGAAGGATCGATTGCAGGGTTTCGTCCTGATCAATGGGCATAGGTCTTCGTCTTTTCAGGCAACCGTTTCTGCATATTCTTCGATCAGCGGACAGGAACACATGATGTTGCGATCGCCATAAGTGTTGTTAATCCTCCCCACGAACGGCCAGAACTTATTGGCGCGGATGGAGGGGAGCGGGAACGCGGCAGCCGTGCGGGAGTACGGGTGTCCCCATGCATCCGAGGTCACGTGCATCGCTGTATGCGGTGCATTCTTCAGGACGTTATCGGCCGGATCGGCCTTCCCATCGATGATATCCTGGATCTCCCCCTTGATCGCGATCAGCGCGTCCGCGAACCGGTCGAGCTCGGCTTTCGACTCACTCTCCGTCGGCTCGATCATCAGCGTCCCGGCAACCGGGAACGAAACGGTCGGGGCGTGGAAACCATAATCCATCAGCCGTTTCGCAATATCCTCCACCTCGACGTTGGCCCTCTGCTTGAACTCTTTCATATTGAGGATGAACTCATGCGCCACCCTCCCGTTCACCCCCTGATACAGCACCGGGAAATGTTTTTCAAGTCTCGATTTCAAGTAGTTCGCATTCAGGATGGCGTACTTCGTCGCCTCGGTCACTCCCCGGGAACCGAGCATTCTGATGTACGCATAGGAGATCACCAGGATACTGGGACTTCCCCAGGGTGCGGAAGCAACGGCATGAATACCTTTGGTGCCCCCCATAGTCACGACCGTATGTCCGGGGAGATACGGTGCAAGTTGGGACGTCACACAAATCGGCCCCATCCCCGGCCCTCCTCCCCCATGAGGGATGCTGAACGTTTTGTGTAAGTTGATATGACAGACATCCGCCCCGATGAGGGATGGACTTGTCAGCCCGACCTGGGCATTCATATTGGCTCCATCCATGTAGACCAGTCCGCCATGCTCATGGACAATGGAGCAGATCTCCTTGATCTTTTGTTCGAACACGCCATGCGTCGAAGGATAGGTGACCATCAATGTCGCCAGCGTCTCCTTGTGCGCCGAGGCTTTGGCGCGCAGATCATCAACATCGATATTGCCGTGCTCATCGCACCTGACCACCACAACTTTCATTCCAGCCATGACAGCGCTGGCGGGGTTGGTTCCATGGGCCGAGGAGGGAATGAGGGCAACGGTTCGCAGCTTCTGGCCCCGGTCGGCATGATACGCGCGGATGGCCAACAACCCGGAGAATTCCCCCTGTGCCCCCGAGTTGGGCTGCAAGGAACACGCGGCAAATCCGGTGATCGAACAGAGCCATTGCTCCAGTTCCCGGAAGACGTGAAGGTACCCCTGCGCCTGGTCCTGGGGGACGAACGGGTGTAGATGAGCGAATTCACGCC
This sequence comes from Bacteroidota bacterium, assembly GCA_040882165.1. Taxonomy (GTDB): domain Bacteria; phylum Bacteroidota; class Ignavibacteria; order UBA10030; family UBA10030; genus UBA6688. The sequence goes on along the minus strand of JBBEBV010000012.1, from coordinate 16,868 downwards.
AGCTCACCGGCATCAGTTCGGATGCCGCATTCAGCTTCATGGTGCATGAGCCGAGGGGGATCATTGAATGCATCAGGGAAAGGTCGCGATTCTCCAGACGCTTCACGTAGCGCATCATCTCCGATTCAGAATAGTAGGAGTGAAAGACCGGGTGTTGGAGGTACCCGCTGGTGCGGTTGAACGGTTCAGGATAATCCACGGTTGCCCGCCCATGCTTCGATAGAAGATCGACCGGAGCGGGCTGCACTCCTTTTGCTTTCGCGAAGAGGTCGCGCAGGGCGACAACATCCTCCGCCGTCACCGTTTCATCGAAGGAAATTCCAACCGTTGTGGCATCCACCGCCCGCAGGTTGTATCCTGCCTCCAAGGCAAGCGCAAGGACGCTCTTGATCACTCCCGCGTCGGACCGGATGTTCAGCGTGTCGAAGTACTGGGTATTGCGCTGCTCATATCCCAGGGCCCGGAGCTCCGCGTCGAGCGCCTTTGCAAAAAGATGGACACGGGCGGCGATCGCCCTGATCCCTTGCGGGCCATGGTACGCCGCGTAGAGTCCGGCCATAATCGCCAGCAACGCCTGCGCTGTACAAATGTTCGACGTGGCTTTCTCGCGGCGGATATGTTGTTCGCGGGTTTGCAGGGCCATCCGGTACGCCGTATTCCCATGCGCATCGATCGACACACCGATAATGCGTCCCGGCATGTGTCGGATGAAGTCATTTCGGGCTGCAAAGAACGCGGCATGAGGTCCGCCGAAGCCCATCGGCACACCGAACCGCTGGGAATTGCCGATGACCACATCGGCTCCGAATTCCCCCGGAGGAGTCAACAGGGCAAGGCTCAACAGGTCCGTCGCCACGATCACAAAGGCTCCCACCTGGTGCGCCTTCTCGATGAACGTCCGGTAATCCGACACGGACCCATCCTGGGCCGGGTACTGGACGATCGCGCCGAAAAAGGAGGCGTCGAGTTGAGCTGTGGCGTGGTCTCCGACGACAACCTCGATTCCCTGGGGAAGGGCGCGGGTTCTGATCACATCGATGGTCTGGGCGAAACAACGCTCGGAGACGAAGAACTTCCGGGCCGGTGAGCCGTTCGCCCCCTTGCGGGGGATTCCATGCACCATCGCCATGGCTTCCGCCGCCGCCGTCCCTTCGTCGAGCAACGATGCGTTGGCGACCTCCATCGCGGTCATGTCCATGACCATGGTCTGGAAATTCAGGAGCGCCTCGAGGCGCCCCTGCGAAATTTCGGGCTGATAAGGGGTGTACTGCGTGTACCAACCCGGGTTCTCAAAGACATTCCGTTGAATGACAGGGGGGGTGATGCATCCGTAGTACCCCATGCCGATATAGGACTTCAGCAGGATATTCTTTTTGGCGATGAGCCTCAGGGAGCGATGAAATTCAAACTCACCGATGGGAGAAGGAAGATCCAGATCCCCGGACATCCTGATGGAAGCGGGGATGGTTTCAGCGATGAGCGTGTCGAGCGATGCGACACCGATGGTTTGCAGCATCCGGTCGCGATCGTGATCGTTGGGCCCGATGTGCCGGCTCTGGAAACCGTTTGTCTCAAAGAGCGATGCATTCATAATCAGGGGGATGGTTGGATGAGAGGTGGAGTGTTGATTTTTTCTAATGCATGGGCAGCGGCAGCCTGTTCCGCGTCTTTCTTACTGCGGCCGGTCCCGATACCGTAACTTTCCTGGCCAAGGAAGACCTCCACGGTGAAGCGCCGGTCGTGATCCGGTCCTTCCTCGCGCAATATCGCGTACCTCGGCACGCCCAGGGAACGAGCCTGAGAATACTCGAGGAGCCCGCTCTTGTAATTATCGTCCATCAAGGAGGACGTAATGACAGCATGATTGAGGAGGAGCGTACGGCGGACAAACTCCCGGGCGGCATCGATGCCTCCATCCAGGTAGATCGCCCCGATCAGCGATTCAAAGGCATCGGAAAGGATCGACTCCGACCCGCTTCCCAGTGACTGCACGGCGCTGGAGCTGAGGAGCATGAACTCCGAGAGTCGAAGGTCGCGGGCACGCAGGGCAAGGGTCTTACGGTTCACCAGTCGGGACCGCACCTTGGTGAGGTCCCCTTCTTCCATGGAAGGGTAGGAGGAATAGAGATGTTCGGCGACCAGGCAATTCAACACGGCGTCACCCAGAAATTCGAGACGTTCGTTGGATTGCCACTCGCTGTTCGCGTATTGGAGGTACGAACGGTGCAGGAGTGATTCCAGAAAAAGTTTCCAGTTCGAGGGGTGATACCCGATGGTTGTTTCGAAACGGGTAAAATCGAACGTTCCCGCTCCGAGAGTGGACAGGAGGGCCTGAACATCCGGATGGGAACGGGTGAAACGTGGATGAAGGGGAAAGAGGTTTTTGAGGTGTTTTCCGAGACCGGTCAGCACACGGAACTCCAACTCGACCACCAGGCAACTCTTCTACGCTTGGTATTTCTTGAATAGGAGCGATGCATTGTGTCCGCCGAACCCGAACGTGTTGCTGACCGCCGCATAGACTTCCCGCTCTTGCGCCATATGGGGAATATAATCGAGGTCACACTCGGGGTCAGGCGTATCCAAATTAATTGTGGGATGAACTTTGTTTTCGTAGACCGAAAGGACGGTTGCGATCGACTCCACTGCGCCCGCCGCACCCAGCAGATGGCCGATCATCGACTTGGTGGAATTCACGGCGAGTTTCTTCGCGTGCTCGCCAAACACGGTTTTGATGGCTGCGGTTTCGTTCTTATCGCCGACGGGGGTGGCCGTGCCGTGAGTATTGACATACTGGACATCGGTCGGGGCCAAACCCGCATCCTCCAGCGCCGTCCGCATCGAGCGAACCGCTCCCTCTCCGCCGGGGGCCGGCTCGGTGATATGATGCGCATCGGCAGTGAAACCAATACCTGCAATCTCCGCATAGATCCGGGCGTCGCGCTTGAGGGCATGTCCGAGCTCTTCCAGGACAAGGATTCCCGAACCCTCCCCCATCACGAAACCGTCCCGCCCCTTGTCGAAGGGACGGCTTGCCTTTTCGGGTGCATCGTTCCGCGTCGAGAGGGCCCTCATGGCATTGAACCCGCCGATACCCATCGGACAGATGGAAGCTTCTGCTCCCCCGGTCACCATGACGTCCGCATTGCCCCGCTGAATGAGGATGAATGCATCCCCGACCGCGTGCGATGACGTTGCACAGGCGGAGGTTGTGGCGTAATTCGGACCCTTCAAGCCGTAGCGCATGGAGATCCGCCCGGGAGCAATGTCCGAGATCATCATCGGAATGAAGAACGGGCTGATCCGGTGCGGGCCCTTCGACTCCCAGAGGGTTTCCTGCGCGCGATGGAAGGTCCACATCCCGCCGATCCCCGAGCCCACGACGACGCCGATCCGTTCCCGGTTCTCCTGCTCAAGGTTCAGGCCCGAATCCCGGATCGCCATCTCGGAGGCTGCGAGCGCGTATTGCGTAAAGGGGTCGCAACGCTGCGAGAGTTTTCGATCCATGAAGACCAATGGGTCGAACCCTTTTACTTCGCATGCGAACTTCGTGTCGTAGTCACTGGCATCGAACCAGGTGATCGGAGCCGCTCCGCTTTTTCCCGCGAGCAGATTCTTCCAAAACTCCTCAACCGTCAATCCGAGCGGCGTCACCGCTCCCATGCCGGTTACAACGACTCTTCGTTGTTGTCCATTGAACGCCATGGCTCAAGTTCCTTGTTACCCGTGCAACCGGGCATGATGTGAAGGACGAGACGCGAACCACCGGGTCCCGCCCGAACACTGAGTCAATGTGAATGTCAGGAAATCTTCGACGTCAGATAATTTACCGCATCACCGACGGTGGAAATCTTTTCGGCGTCTTCATCGGGAATCTGGACGTTGAACGCTTTCTCAAATTCCATCACCAGTTCGACGGTATCGAGAGAATCCGCACCCAAATCGTTGGTGAAGGAAGCCGCCGACGTGATTTGCGCTTCATCAACGCCCAACTTGGATACAATGATCTCTTTGACTTTCTTCTCGATATCTGCCATACGAATACTCCTTTCAAGGAAGTGTGATTGAAGTGAAGGTTGTTACATGACAATTCCGCCATCGACGCACAGCACCTGTCCCGTCATGTAACTTGAGGCAGGCGATGCGAGAAAGACGACAACACTGGCGATCTCTCCCGGCTTTGCGGTTCGTTTCAATGGAATGAGGTTTATCAGGGCTTCTTTTTGCTGCGGGGTCAGTTTTTCCGTCATGTCGGTATCGACAAAACCCGGAGCGACCGCATTGACTTGAATGTTGCGAGAAGCAAGTTCTTTTGCAAGTGTTTTCGTCAGACCGATGAGTCCCGCCTTGGAGGCTGCATAGTTCGCCTGACCTGCGTTCCCAATAACGCCGGTAATCGAACTGATATTGACGATCCGTCCCTCCCGCTGCCCCATCATCGGACGGCACGCCGCTTTGCTGAACGCGAACGCGCTCTTCAGGTTGGTGTCGATCACATCGTCCCAGTCCTGCTCGCTCATACGCATCAACAGGGTGTCTTTCGTGATCCCCGCATTATTGACGAGAATATCCAGTCTGCCGAACTCCTTGACCACCACATCCACCACCTTCTGCGCCTCGTCAAACTGCCTTGCATCCGACTGATGGCCCGAGGCGTTGCGCCCCATCGCGCGGATTGTCTTGACCACTTCTTCAGCCGCCGAACCGGCGCTGCGATAGGTGATGGCGACGTGTGCCCCTTCACCGGCAAGTGCAAGAGCGATGGCTCTGCCGATCCCGCGGGAACCGCCGGTCACAAGCGCTGTCTTATCCTGGAGTGATGGCATCGAATGTCTTTATGGTAAATCGGAGTACTTCTCTATTCCCTGCAAGGAAACGTTCGGCAGGGTTCGTTTCACAAGGCCCTGCAATACTTTTCCCGGACCGATCTCGACAAAGGTCGCGGCCCCGTCCGCCGCCATCGCCACCATGGATTCCTCCCATCGAACGGGACTCGTCAATTGTTGAAGGAGAAGCCGTCGTATTTCGCCCGCATCCCGAACCGGTTGAGCCGTCACGTTGGCGTACACCGGAATCGAGGCGTCCCGCACCGGCGTGTTCTCCAATGCTTCCTGCAATCCCTTCTGCGCCGATTCCATCAACGGAGAATGGAACGCTCCGCTCACCGGCAACTCCTTCACGAGTTTCGCCCCTCGTTCCTTGGCAAGCTCCATCGCTCGCCGCACGCCGGGCACGGAACCGGAGATGACGATCTGTCCCGGCGAATTGAAGTTTGCCGCCTGGACGATCCCCGCCTCCGAAGCTTTCTCACAGACCTCGACGACGATCCCCGGATCGAGTCCGATTACCGCCGCCATGGTCCCCGGACGATCGAGGCCGGCCTGTTGCATCAATTCCCCGCGCAACCGCACCAGCCTGAGTCCGTCTTCAAACGTCAATGCGCCCGCGTACACGAGTGCAGAATATTCGCCAAGGGAATGTCCCGCCGCCATGCCCGCCTGTGGACCGGTGTAGGACTTCGCCAGGATGACGCTCTGGAGAAAAATCGCCGGTTGTGTATTCTTCGTTTGCCGCAGTTCTTCTTCCGGTCCGTCGAAACAGAGCCGGCTGAGCGGGATGTTCAGGATCGCGTCCGCCCTGCTGAAAAGCTCCTTCGCTGAAGGACTTTGCTCATGCAAATCCTTCCCCATCCCGACATACTGGGAGCCCTGACCAGGGAAGACAAACGCAATCGTGCTCATGGCGTCTTCAGGAACCCTTCGGACTCTCCAACGACCAGTTTATGAGTACGGACCCCCAGGTGTACCCTGCGCCAAAACTCGCAAGCACGATCTTCTGTCCGCGTTGCAGCTTGCCCGCCTCCCACCATTCGGAAAGGCAGAGCGGAATCGTCGCCGCCGTTGTATTGCCATACCGGTCGATGTTGATCATGACCTTGGAGCGATCCAATCCCATGCGGTCCGCCGTGCCGTCGATGATGCGGAGATTCGCCTGGTGAGGAACGAGCCACGCAATATCCTCACCTTTGAGGTTATTGCGCTCGAGAATCTCGACCGAGACATCCGCCATCCCCTTGATGGCCCCTTTGAACACCGATTTACCGTCCTGGTAGATGTAATGCATTCGTTTATCCACAGTCTCACGCGTGGCGGGGTTCAGACTTCCTCCCCCCTTCATATAGAGATAAGCTCCACCGGAACCGTCGGAGTATAACCGATGGTCGATGATCCCAAAGTCGGGATCATCCGATGCTTCCAGCAGGACGGCTCCCCCTCCATCACCGAATAGAATGCAAGTGTTCCGGTCGGTATAGTCGAGGATGCTGCTCATCTTGTCCGCGCCGACAACAAGAACCTTGGAGTACGTCCCGGACTCAATGAACTGGGATCCGGCGACGAGTGCGTAGAGGAATCCTGAACACGCGGCGGAGAGATCATAACCCCAGGCTTTGGTGGCCCCGATGCGATCCTGCACGATACAGGCGGTGGCCGGAAAGAACATATCGGGTGTCACGGTGGCGACAATGATGAGATCGATCTCGCTCGCCTCAATCTTACGACGCTGGAGCAGCCGCTCAATAGCCCTCACACAGAGATCCGACGTCGCACCCTGTTCGAGGATCCGCCGCTCGCGGATACCGGTACGGGAGCGAATCCACTCGTCGTTCGTATCCACCATTTTTTCCAGCTCGAAATTGGTAAGAACTTTCTCCGGGACGTAATGGCCGACCGCGGTGATCGTTGCTCTACGCTTACTCATAGTCTCTGGTTTCCATGCTCCGATGTGATCGTCGCCTCAACGGGAACAGTCCCTCCCGGCAAGGCAACGGACATCGCGTCTTCTATATGCCTGCTCAATTGCGACTTTGCGACTTCGGCCGCGCGCAGGATCATGTTCTTGATTGCCTTCGGAGTCGATTTTCCATGGCCGATGATGGAAACGCCGTTCACCCCCAGCACCGGGACACCGCCGAACTCCTCATAGTCCATATCCCGCAGCGAACGCTTCAAGGGTGTGCGGGCGATGGCTACCATGGCCGTCCTGAGCAGGTTTCCCGCCGCGTACTGCTTGAGGCGGCTTTTCAGGAATCCCGGCACACTCTCGCCGAACTTGAGAACGATATTCCCCACAAACCCGTCGCACACGACAACCTGCACTTTGCCCTTCAGAATATCCCGTCCCTCAACGTTTCCAATAAAATTCAAGGAGCTCGCTTCGAGCAGCTTGTAGGCCTCCTGCACCACCTCCGTCCCTTTAAGTTTCTCCTCCCCCACATTCAGGAGCCCAACCTTCGGGTTTTCATACCTGAAAATTGCCTTTGCATACATGCTGCCCATGATCGCAAACTCGAAGAGATGACGGGCGCGGCAATCGACGTTCGTGCCGGCATCGACGAGGAGGCACACGCCCGCCTCTGAAGGCATAAACGCTCCGATCGTGGGCCTGCTGACTCCCTTGATCCGGCCAAGGATCAGTGTGGAGGCTGAAAGGACAGCCCCCGTATTCCCGGCGCTGGCAAACGCATCCGCCTTCCCCTCCTTGTGGAGGCTCATCCCGACCGCAAGTGAAGAGTGTTTCTTCTGCTTGAGCGCTGCGGTGGGGGAATCCTCCATCGTGATCACCTCATCGGCATGCACCACAGAGAGGGCCAGGCCTTCGGTCTGGTGACGGGCAAGCTGATCACGGATTTCCTTCTCCCTGCCAACCAGGATCACCTCGAACGCATTCGAAGTTTGGCGAAGGGATTGGATGGCGCCGGCGACTTCATTCACCGGGGCAAAATCGCCCCCCATTGCATCCAGTACGATTTTCAGACGTTGAGCCAAGAATGTTCGCAGACCTTGTGGCAGCCGGCAGCTTTTTTGATTGCGCTCCCCCCGTCCCACGGGGGCAAGGACACTTCCCGTTTAGAGGAAAAAATCCCGCTCGTTCAGTTCCACGGTTCCTGTAGCAGTGAAGCTGCCGGAACCGTACCGTGAGGGGCGGGATAAGGCGGAAGTCTTAAAAAGCTCAGGCTTCTTTCGGAATGAGGATAGAACGTCCGTTGTAGAAACCGCAGTTCGGACACGCTCTATGCTGAAGCTTCTGTTCGTGGCAATTCGGGCATTCCGCCGTTGCCGGAACGGATGCTTTGTAATGCGTGCGGCGCTTTCTGCTGCGCGATTTTGAGTGGCGTCGTTTTGGATTTGGCATTGGTCAAGACCTCTTTCAGTGCTTCGGATTTTCTGGTGAAATGACAGTCAATCTCCCAAAAGCTTCTTCAACCCCTCCCAACGGGGGTCCGTCTCTTCAACCTCGCAATCGCATGTTGTCTGGTTCTGATTCACTCCGCAGACCGGGCATATCCCCGCACAATCCTCCCTGCAAAGCGTCTTCTGCGGGAGGGCCAGCAGGATAAACTGCCGGACATCCTCGGTCAAATCGATGGTGTTCGCGTCGGGGGAGAGGAGCTGAACTTCATCGTCTTCAATCCCGGCTTGCGCCCGTTCGTCGGTCACATAGATAAGCTGGTACTTCCCCCCCAGTTCCTTCCGGAACTCCTCGAGACACCGGTCGCATGTGAACACAGCCTCGGTTGTGAATTCAGCCGTAAGGAACAGCTGGCGGCTTGTCTTCTCCAGCGTTGCGGTAACCACGGTGGGCCCGGAAAATCGCCCATCGAGCCCGACCTCCCCGGGGCTTGCCTCAAGAGTCCGCTGGTGGACACCTTCAGAGAGGTTTGAGATATTAAGGCTGAGTGTGCTCACCGTTTCACCAGCTCTCGCTTTTACGGGCATGGTGCTGTTACGCTCCCCTTGATATGCTCAGAACGCTTGCTTTCAATCAAAAAAGAGCAAATTTTTCATAAAAAACCGCCAAAATATAGTCAGAAGGCGGAAGAGAGTCAAGGGAAAATTCCTCCCTCATTTCATTGCCGGAATTGAAAAAGCCCGCATACTCGCCGGTACGCAGGCCTTTCCAAAGAAGCTGGGAAACAGATGGCTGCAAAATTACAGTGGCTTCTCCGTAGTCATTTCACCATTCCCGGATTCCGATGCCAGCACAAGGAGCTTCCCCTGGACGAAATCAACCGTTTCATCGAGCGCGTCCCGGAATTTCTCAAAATCTTCCTTGTACAGGAAGATCTTATGCTTCTCGTACTCTTCCTCGCCGACCCGCTTGCTTTCCGTGATGGTAATATAGAAGTCCTTCTCCGATTTGGTCGACTTGACGTCGAAGAAGTACGTCCTCTTCCCTGCGCGCACACGCTTGGTGAAGATCTCGTCTTTATATGTGGTTTCCAAGATAGTACTACCTCCCTTCGAGGTGAGTGATGGTGAGTTAGTGAATTGCAGACTCATGCATGATTATTCTGGGTAGTAAACCGCTGTCCCTCCTGGATCAGCGGCGCACGACGGCCACTTTTCCAGTTCCCAATTGATTTCCATTTTCGGCAAAGGCCACGACAAAATAGACTCCCGAGGCAACATAGTCTCCCCCCAGGGTTTTCCCATCCCAGAACGCGCGACCACCACCCTGCGCACGGAACTCACTGACCAGCGTCCCGCTCACCGAGAGGATTTTAACGGAGCTGTCTTCCACCAGATTTCGAATGACGAGCTGCGACGGGGTCGGGATGATGTAGGGGTTGGGGGCGATTTCAAGCGATGTGAGGGATCGCTCCGTTTGCACAGGGAGGATCTCAAGGCTGGACAGACCCTTTTCCGTCCCAAAGTAGACGACACCGCGCTGTTGATCGATGGCAATCGAGCGGACATCGTTGTCAATCAACTTTCCGTTTGTGGAAAGGACGGTGTATTGCGCGACCACCTGCGTGCCATCGGAATTGATGACGATCACCCCTTCCTTGGTGCCGACCCACTTGTTGTCCAGGGCATCCACCGCGATAGCCTGGATGACCTGGAGACGCAACGGAATAACCACGGTTGTGGTAGTGGAGGACTTGGGATTCCGCGGCTCGCGAATAAGGATCATTCCGCTCTCGGTCCCGACACACACATCTCCATCCTTGTCCACCGCGAGCGAGAGAACGTCGTTGCTGGTCGTAGCCGGGAAACCATCCCCTGCGGACATCCACCCCCATCCCCCTGTGGCTCGTGTGTTGGAAACAAGCGTATCCTCGTTAAAAAAATACAACCCGGTCTTTGCAAGGTTATGTGGTTCCGAACCGGCAACCCACTTGGTGTTGTTCTGGTCTACCACAATATTCGTGAACACCCCCAAAGAAGGGGAATTTCGGTATACCACCGATCCGTCTCCCATGATCTGGGCGAGATGGTTGCCATTGACAGCCGTTCGGTTGGCGATCCAGGTGTTCCCTTTGGAATCCGTACCAACTCCCCCGATCACCACATACGCTGGATCGCTGGAAACGGATCCCGCGAGCATCGGAATTGTTGCATGATTCAGGCGTCGGAGAATGGAATCCTTCTTCACTTCCACGACACCACGCCCCCATGAACTCACCCAGACAGAGCCCCCCTGTCCCAAAGAAACTTTATAATAATCGTTCCGGGCATTGTCGCTTGGGCCCTGCCCCATGATGGGGTGGGTCTCCCACGTGAAGTTTTTCCACTGCTCCGCTGCTGGTTTATTCGGGTCGAACCGGTAGAATCCACGTCCCCGCTCGCTGATCCCGGATGCGGCCCAGAGCGTTCCGGAAGAATCGACCGCTATGCTCACAAAGAGGTTCGACTGCGGGCCACTGGGTGCGATGTTCTCCCATGAGGGGCCATTCTGCCTCGCGAGACCGTTGAATGTCGTCGCAACCCAGACAGTCGGCGGGTTGGACTGGAGCGCCAGTCGTCGGCCGGTTCCCTGCGGGTTGGAGGCAATGATGGCGATGGGATCCCGGAGACCTGCCAGAGAGCCGAAAGACAGCGAGGCACTTTCGTTCCAGAGTACCATGAGGTCGTTCGGGCGTGGTACCAAATCAGCGACGGCTTTGCCCTGAAGGGAATTCATCGGCTCGAAGGTGGTCCCGTTAAAGAAGGCTGCGCCGGCAGCCGTTCCCACGACGATGGTGTCCCGGAACACGGTCACTGCCGTGGTATTGCTCGACGGAAGGTTCTCCGTTGCATTGAATCGTTGCCAGTATAAGGGTGAAGAGAGATTAGGGGCGGTCAGGGGAGCGGTTGCCACGCCGAGGTCGGTCGCAGCCCAGATTCGGTTCTCGTGTACGACGATGCTCTGGACCTTCGCCTGCGTCGCAAACCCGAAACTCGCATACGTATCGCGAAATTCCCGCCGCTCCACCAGGAAGACGGAGATGCCGAAATCCGTGCCGATCAGCAGCGAATCCCCTTTCACAAACAATGTCCGGATCGCTTTCTGAATGCGGGGTGAATCCTTGATGTCGCGAATCTCCACCCACGTGTTGGCGGAGGGATCGTACCGGTTCAGAAACCCGTCGGAGGAACCGACCCAGATCTTTCCTCTCCCGTCGATGGTGACTGCCGTGAGGTCGTTGGAACTGAGCCCCTCGGAGTTGGTGAACTTCGTGATGTGCCGGTCCGCCGTGACGTAGAGGAACAGTCCCCCTGCAGTGGCAACCCAGAGGCTGTCATCCCGGACGGCAACGGAGCGTGCTTCCTTCATATCGGTATAATTCTTCCAGCGCCCAAGGTCGATCTGGCTTTGCTGCGCCTTCAGCACCGGGGAACAACTGAGGAGTACCAGAATAACAATCGCACAAATTCTTCTCATTCCTATCACTGCCACATCAATCGACGCGGCGTCCTCTCTTCGATGGCTTGCTCTTTCCAGACTCGGGTCGTATCTGCGAAACAAGATCGGTCATTTCCATTGCCGTCACCACAGCGTCCCATCCCTTGTTCCCATGCCTTCCGCCTGCGCGTTCAAACGCCTGTCGTTCGGTATTGGTGGTCAGCACACCGAACACGACCGGGATGGCGTATTGCAGGGCCACGTTTTGGATCCCCCGCGCAGCTTCTGCCGAGACGTATTCGAAGTGGGGGGTTGCGCCGCGGATCACAGCCCCAAGGCAGATGATGGCGTCCCATCGTTTCCGGCGGGCGAGCATGGCTGCCACCTGGGGTAACTCGAAAGCGCCGGGACAACGAAACACCCCAACACTCTTTCCGGGAACACCATTTTCCCTGAGGCAGGCCATGGCTCCCGCAAGAAGCTTTTCTGTAACCGCATCGTTGAACCGGCTGACAACGATGGCGAACCGACAGTTCCTCCCTCCTCTCCCTGCCCTTCGAACCGATGGTCGACCTTTATTCACGGGTTATCAGGAAAACAGCCTGCTTCGCATGGTCTCCACCACATGCATTGGCACCGTAAAGAAGCCGAATGTGTGGTTGTCATTCTTCTTCCCGCCATGGTAGTCGGAGCCGCCGCTTTCCAGCAGGAAGTATTGGTTGACCACGTTCCGATAATGCTCCTGCAATTTCTCGTCATGAGAGGGGTGCACCACTTCGATACCGTCCAGACCCGCTTTAATGAGCTGGGAAAGCTCGGCATCGGTCGTGTACCGGCCCGGGTGGGCCAGGAAGGAAAGTCCGCCTGTACTATTGATCAACTTGAATGCTTCGCCGGGGTTGACCTGGTATTTTTTTTCGAAGGCTGGTCCGTTCATCCCGATAAACCGCTCGAATGCTTCCTGGTAGGAATCGATGTACCCGCCGTCGAGAAGAGCATTCGCGATATGAGGTCGTCCAACGGATCCGATCCCCGCCTGTCCCAGGACCGCATCCATCGTGATCGAGACGTTCATCTTATTGAGTTTTTCCACAATCCGCTCTGCCCGCTTGAACCGTTCCCGGCGGAAGAAGGAGAGATAGTCGAGCAAGACCTCGCTCCTGTAGTCGAAGAAGTAGGCAAGGATATGAACATCCTTCTCGCCGAGGGTGACGCTCAACTCCAACCCGGGGATCACCTCCACACCCATGCTCTTCCCCCATTCCATCGCTTCGTCGATCGCTCCAACATTGTCATGATCGGTGATGGCAAGAGCGGAAAGGCCTGCAGTATGCGCTTTCCGGACCAACTCGAGCGGTGTTAATGATCCATCGGAATGTGTTGTATGGGAATGCAGGTCTGCACGGCCGTCTGAACCGTTGGTACGCGGACGACCTGCCGAGGAAGGAGAATCAGGTCCGGTAGCATGCGCGGCATCTCCCTGGTTATCAGTCTCCACACTCTGTGCCATATGCTTGGTGGTTGGTAGTTCGACATGAGAAATTTCAATGAGAGCGCCCGACGACGACAGCCCGGAGCGGAGGGGCATGAAATGATCTGGAAGTCATCCGTTCGAGGAGCGGGGAGATCATTCCCCGTTCAGCAACCGGGTTACAGATGACGTTTCCGAAACTCTTCGTAATCGTTGATGGTGAGTTTGTTCCCCTGCATCGCCAGGAACCCTTCCTTGATGAACTGGTGAATCATCCGCGAAACGGTTTCACGGGAGGTGCCGGCCATATTGGCCATGTCCTGCTGAAGCGGAAGTTCATCAATCTCCACCTTCCCTTTGCGGAACACACCGATATCATCGGCGAGCATCAGGATGACGTTCGCAACCCGGCCCGCGGCGTCCTTTAACGAGAGGCTTTTTATTTGACCATCCGCCTTGCGCAAACGCAAAGTCAGTTCACCGAGGAGGGAAATAGCCACCTGGGGATGTTCGTGGAGAAGCTTGAGGAAGTCACGCCGGTGAATCATAAACAGTTCGGTCTTCGCGAGCGCCACGACACTTGCCGACCGTGCCAGACCGTCCAGAAGCGACATTTCACCGAAAAACTCCCCCGGTCCAAAGATCGAAAGGATCACCTCCCTGCCATCCTCATCGGTCCGCACAATCTTCACTTTGCCCATGACGATGACAAACAGGGCCGCCCCCATTTCCTGCTCCAGGACAACGATATTTCCCTTTTTGTATTTCTTCCTGACTCCGAGTTTGGCAATTTTCGTCAGCTCGGGTTCCTGGAGATCGGCAAAAATAGGTACGTTTTGCAGGAAGCTCAATTCTTCTATCATTATGGGTGGTGAAGAGGACGGTGGATTGTAAGCACTCGGACGCTCTTGAGAAGGATCCTTCTATAATAGCACCCACTGAGTGCCCAATATATCGGCTGATGTGATGAAAGTCAACATGAAATATACCGCTCAACACCCACGATTTGAACATCAGCGAGGTAAGACGATGGTCCCACCATCCCTCTCACAATCGCAAAAGCTGATGTTTGACGCAGGACACAGGTTTTGATGATCCCGTTTCTTAGAATACCGTTGGCAGGATTTTTGATACTCGATAGGGAACGGCGCAAGTTGATTCTATCGGGGGCAAGGGAAGGGCCGGAAGAGTGAACAGAGGAACATCGATGAGATATTTTTACCGGGAACAGGATGATCGGGAGCGGTACCAACTCGAGCAGGTGCTGCTGGAACAGATGGACCTCCAGCGGTGGTATGCTGTGACCTTCCTTCCGGGTTGGAACATGGAATTGTACATCACACTCAACTAAGATGGGGAGAGCACGATGAAACGTTTCGCCTTTGTCTCAGGCTTTCTGCTGGTCACGTCGGCCATCGCCGTGCCCCTGTACTTCTGGAACAAATTTCGGCATGCTGACGACCAGAACCGCCGGTACGACATCGCCGATTACTTTGCAGACGAATCGTTATAAGGGATGCTGAAGCGTCTCTTGAACGAACCGAATAATGACTTGCGCGTCCCGGACGGGGTTTCCCGATTCGGAGACAAAGTCCGCTGAGAGCCTCGCCTGCAGACGTTGCGCCGCCCCGCGCACCTCCTCAGGCGCACCACGATCCTCCGCTAACCCTCGTAGCTGCCGAAGAAAATCAGACCCATAGTTCCGACCCGGAGACTGCTTTTCCAATTCCCTCAAGGCGTACCCCGCAGCTCGTCGGGCCGCTGTCCGGACTCTCCCGGGATTCCCCGCCTCCTCCGCCGCCCGGGCACGAACCAGTTCCATCTCAGCATCTTCAATCCACGCCATCAAGCCTCCGCTCCAACACCTGCAGGAGAATTTTCGTGAACTCTCCGGGACACTCCAACTGCGGCACGTGCCCCGCGCGAGAGAGATAGTGCGTCTCGAGCCGCGGGACGATTCTCTGCATCGTCTGCACCGACTCCTTAGAAAGAAGCTTGTCACGTTCCCCCCAAATGACCGAGACCGGCATCCGAAGGCTTGTCAGTTCCTCGACGAGAAAATCGCGGTCTTCAATCGAAGCGATAATATCCTTGACGCTTCGCCTGGCCATGTCGGCGAGAATGAACGGGGCGAGGAGCCTGTAGTACCATGGGTATCGATGCCACATGGCATCGGTCAGGCGGTTGACATCCCTGGGTGAGTTTATGGTGAACAGCTCCCTGACACGCTCCACACCTTTGTAATAAATCCCGGCGTTGTTGATCAACACCAATTGCTTCACACGGTCCTGGTTCCGGACTGCGTAACGGGCTGCAATCCATCCACCGAAGGATTGTCCGATCAGCCGGAACGACGAGAGGGAAAGCGCATCAACAAACTGTGAGAACATCTCGACCTGCTCACCGATGGTGAAATAGGTTTTGCCGCTTGTGATCCGGGAAAACCCGAACCCCGCCAGGTCCACGGCAACCACCCGGTAATCCCGCGTAAGTTTCGGCAAAACCTTCGCCCACGTGCTTGACGAAGTGCCGAGACCATGCAGGAGCACAACCGTCGCGCGCGGATCCTGATGCGCATACTCATAGTAATGCACGATGGATGAACCGGCGGGGCAATACTTACTTTGAATGCCGGATCGCCTGTACCTGCTTCTTACATAGTTATGGGCGAGATCGATCAGCATACTCTGTGATGAAATTACTCGTGCCAGTCGCGGGTCACTTCCAGCCAGAGGAACAAGCCCCGCCAGCGACCGTACGGTGCATAGTGCTTCTCAATCGTTTTGTCGGAGACCCTTCTCCCCCTCTTATGAAGATCATAATATCTCCCGCGCACCCAGGAATCGAGGCCGAGAAAGTCGTACCGGCCGAGCAATTTCAGAATATTTCCCGCCGCGTACTCCCCTATTCCCTTCACGGACCGGACCTGCCGGAACAACTCCCCCGTCGGCAAGGGCGACTTGCGCCAGGACTCGATTTCGAGCTTCCCTCCGGCAATCCGCTCGCTCAGTTCAAGGAGGAAAGGAGATCGGTAGCCTGCCCGGATATTTTTTCGGATGAAGGACTCGGTGACCCCCGCAAGCGCGGCTGGCGACGGAAAACTGCCGGTCCCAGCAACGAACGGCCTTCCGAGAATGCCGGTCAGGTTCTTCACCATCGCTTCGGTCAGGCTCCAGCTGCAGTTCGTCGTGCAGATCATTTTCACAACGTCCTCGAAGACCGTAGGAGATCGAAGCATCCTTCCGGCACCGGTTGGCGGTATCCATCGGTACTCCCTGTATTTTCGTGCTTCGGCATGGAAGCTGCGGAGATCCTCGTCCACCCGAAGGCAGTCCAGTAACTGCGTCTTGATCTCTCCCCGTCGGGCTGCCGTCATATTTCCCGCGCTGGTCGCTTCGACGTACAGTCGTGATCCCGTACTTGAGACCGAACAACGGACGAGGGTCCCATCTTCCAATTCAAGGAGCCTTGAGAGTGTGCGTTTTTCCCGGTCGACCTGAAAAGGAGGAAGCGAGCACCATCCGTGACTGTAGACGGTGCGCCAGAAGCGAAAATCGGAGGGAAGGGGAACGCTCAATCGTGTTCGGATCATAAACGGTTTGGGAATATAACCACCCATGAAGGGAAAAGCAAAAGAAGAGCAAAATTGGAAAAATGTTTATAGATTGTTCCGCCGTAACTACTCAGCGTTTTTTTGCCCACGAATCTGCACGAATCTTCACGAAGAAAA
>JBBEBV010000011.1:0-1509 GCA_040882165.1 Bacteroidota bacterium | reverse complement strand
AAATTCCGCCCGCGACGTTGTTCCCCGAACTCCATGATTTTTTTTCAGCAACGGAACGTCTTCCTAAGAACGTCGACCTCGACCGGATCCGCCGTGGGGAGGATGTTTTCACGCGCCATCCGTTCACGGGAGCCCTGGTCCTCCTTGCCAAAAGCCTTCCGGAAGGGTACGCCGCGCCAAACCTTGCGATCATTTTGAACATGTCGGGCGATCTGCGCGTCCATCCGTACAAACGGCTCCTGGCAACGCTTCAGACCGTGGTGAATGTCTCGACCATCCGGGGGTTTGAAGACGGGGGAAGGGCTGTCATCACTGCTCAAAAACTCCGTCTTCTTCATGCAGGAATTCGTCACATCACGCGTCGTTATCGCCCCGGGTTTGAACCAACGTACGGTGTCCCGGCAAATCAGGAAGACATGCTTGGAACGATCATGGGATTTTCCTATCTGGTGATCGAAGGGATGAGGAGCCTTCAGGTCGGATTGACGGAATCCGAGGAGGAGGATTTCTTGTACGTCTGGCGGGTGTTTGCCCATATGATGGGGATCCACCCACCGGGAAAACAGGACAGCCTGGAATACCTTCCCGGGAACGTCGCCGAGGCGGGACGATTCTACGAAGCCTACCGACGCCGCCACTATGTCGGTGCAAAGGAAAACCCCGATGGCGTGGCCCTTGGTGCGACAAATCTCGGGATGCTCCGCCATTTTGTGCCATGGCCTCTCAAACTGTTCGGTCTTGGTGTTCTTCCGCAATTGTATATGCTGATACTCATGGGAGAAGAACAATGCGGGAGGATCAATATTCAACCTGTTCGTGGTCATCGCATCCTCTACTGGATTCTCTTGCACCTTCATAGTCTCTGGAGACCGTTCGAAAAAGCGGGGCGCTCACACCACGAACATTTTGGCATGACACTTTTCCAGGGAATGATCAACAGGGAGTATGGAGGTGAGGTGACCTTTACCATCCCGACCACGATTGGTGATCTGAGAAAAATGGTTGACGACAACCCCCATGATTCACAAAAACGTACAAAGGGTGCGGTGCAACACACCGTGCCGGCAACGAGGAGTCATTCATGACACAACCGTTCATCAACACCGAAGTCTACTCTATACCCGAGCTGATTCTCTTTGGCATCGGTTGTTTCATGTGGGTCATTGTGTATATCCTCTATGCCAGGCACATTTTCCGGCACAAGATGATCGGCATGCCGGTGTTCGCGGCAGCGAGCAATTTTGGCTGGGAGTTTGTGTGGAGCTTTGCCCAGCCGTACACCGATATGGGAACGATGTTTCTGTGGGGATACCGGGCCTGGTTCTTCCTCGATCTGTATATTTTCTACGGTTTGATTCAACATGGAGCGGCGCAAGTTTCCATTCCGGCCATGAAGCAACACTTTAAACCTCTCATGCTCCTCACCGCTTTCATCTGGGCCATCGTCTATTACTTCTTCAAGATACAGGGATTCGATACGCCGATCGGGGCCAATTCCGCCTATATTGC
>JBBEBV010000010.1:3610-9028 GCA_040882165.1 Bacteroidota bacterium | reverse complement strand
CCTGACGTTCATCAACTTGAGCTTGTGATTGATGATCGAGAGGGTTGACTTGATGATCGTGTTCAGATCCGCCTTTGCACGGTGAGGCTTGGACCGCCGGGAGAATGCGAGAAGGTCCGCGACAATCCTGCCGACACGTGAGGTCTCGCTCGTAATCTGGGCCAGGTACCGTTTCACCTCTTCCACGCGTGCCGGCGGGATGCCGTTGTCGGTCATGATCCGCTGCAGGAGCATGGATAGATTGAGCACGCCCGAGATGGGATTATTGATCTCATGCGCCACGCTCGCAGCCAGTTGTCCGAGTGAGGCCAGCCGGTCCGTTTGGAGGAGTTTTCGATGTGCGTCGTTCAGCTGCTCCGTCCGCTCCTCCACCTTTGTTTCAAGATGCTTCGTAAAATCGTTCAGTTCTGTCAGCGCGTGGAGGAGTTGCTTGCGCATCGAATCAAATGAATGGGCGAGCTCACCCAGTTCCCCGTTGCTGTCGATGTTCAAAGGCCTGTCCAATTGCATCGCGCTGATGGCGCGGGTCCCCTCGATCAGCTGGCGAATCGGGGCATCGACAAACCGCCGGGTGAAGAGCACAATGAAGAGTCCGACAAGAACGACGTGGATGCCCGTCATCAGCACGACGCTGTTCTTCACCTCGTCGATCTCGTCATCGACTTCCTTCAGATCAAGGGCGACATCCAGGACTCCGAGGACGTTGATCCCCCGGGGATGCGCGTGACAATCCGCCTCACTGCACGACGGTTCGTTGTAGATCGGCGTCACCATGGCGAGCCTGCGAACACCCTTCGGACCCGTATAAATCCGGGAACGGGACGGAACGTCGACCCTGACCAGGGGCTGGTCCGAGGCATGGCAGAGGTAGCAGGCCTCCGCTTTCTTGTCGACCTGCATCGCCTCTCCCACGGTGGTCGAGAACATAACGCGCCCTTCTTTGTTGAAGATCCGGATCCGGTCGATCCCCTGCTTCAACGCGATGGTTTGCATCACCTCGTACGCCGCCTCGCGATGGTCGGCCAGCATGGAATGCCATGTGGCGCTGGTGATCGCGCGGGAAAGCTGGTCCGCACCGACGATCATGGCATCCAGGAGTTGCTCCTCCTGCGTCTTGACGCTAATGAAACCTGAAATCCCTTCCGCGACGACAATCAGGATCGTCAGGAAGAGAATAAGCCGGAACGCAAGCCGGTTCGGGAGGAGTGATTTCATATATCGGGAAGACCTTCCATGTCCGTTCTTGAGAATCGGAAACGACACTGTCGTCTCAGGCAGGTACCGTGCAATAAATGTACCTCCCCCACTCCGGTTTGACGCACGGAACAACGAGCCTTTCCATCGCAGGATCGTTCAGGATTCTCTTGACTGTGAGATTCCCCCGGTTCAATTCTTAAAAATGGAAAGCAGCGATCGGCCCATTCAGGCTCAACCTTTGAAACCAATCCCTCTTTCCGTATATTGTGCGGTCGTTGCCAGAGTTGAGAACATGAATGTTGGAACCGTACCAATGATGGGAAGAACACAGTTCGCCCGCGAATTTGAACGCATCCTCCGGCTTCACCGAAAAGGAGCCGGGGGCGTGCGTGTCGCGCTCGCTCTCACGGCACGGCTGGACAAGCTGATCCGTGACGTGTACCAGAGCACCGCGAGCCCGACCAGGAAGCTCCTGAGCATCGTCGCGCTCGGCGGCTACGGCCGAAAAGAACTCTGTTTTTCCTCCGATACCGACATCATGTTTCTGATCGGGAGTGAGGATCACAAGGCCGAGGCAAGTATCGCCGTGCAGCAGCTTCTCCACCGGTTGCTGGATTACGGGCTGGATATCGGGCACAGTTTCCGGACCGTGGAGGAATGCGTGGAGTTCTCTGTCACCGATTTTGAATCGTGGAATTCCCTCCTTGAATCGCGGATCATCTGCGGAAACCTCTCGACCTACAAAACACTCCGGTCCGAAATTGCCGGCAGGGTGCAATCCTATGATCGCCGGGGATACGTTCAGAGCCTGCTGAACGCGATGGAGGTCCGGCATCGAAAGTACGGCAACTCCACCAAGCTCCTGGAGCCGAACATCAAGAACAGCGCCGGGGGTTTGCGCGATCTTCACACCGTGCTCTGGCTGATGCTCGGAACGGCACGCATGCAACTCCGCCTCAAGCCGAGGGAGACGGGTCTCTCCAGACTCCTGGCCGGTGCATCCTTGAAGAAACAGTTTTCCGTGCGCTCGCTGCGAGGAGCGCGGCAGGCGCTTGATTCTCTTCTTCGTGTCCGCAATGAAATGCACCTCCAGGGACGATCGCTTCACGATTCGCTGGAGTTCACCTTTCAGCGACAAGTTGCAGAAGCGCTCCGGTATCGCTCCTCACCAACCCGCACCAGCGTGGAGCGTTTCATGCACGAGTATTACATCGCCACGCGAGCCGTGGCCCAATTGGCCCGCCGGGTTGGGAACTGGGCAACAGAACATTTCCTCGATCCACCGGCACCTGCCGCGGCACGTGCGCTGGAGGGACCGTTTGTCCTGCGGGGAACGACGATCGATCTTGCGCCCCGTGCGGGGATCCCCGGGAACCGGGAGGCTCTCCGCGCCTTCCTCCTCTGCACTGAACACGAGGCTCGTTTCTCGACGCAGCTTGAGGACGCCTTGACGCGGATGGCATCACGGTGCCGCCCGCTTCGTTCCCGGGAAGAAGCGGCGCTCCTTCGTGAGATCCTCAATAAACCCGCGGGGGTGACCCAGGCGCTCAGGACGATGAACGATCTCGGGCTGCTGGAACGGTGGGTCCCGGAGTGGAAGGGTCTCGTCGCGTTCTTTCAGCACAATATTTACCACTATTATACCGCCGACGAGCACACGCTGATGGTGGTCGCCGCAGTGGAGAAGCTGCAGGGGAGAACCGACTCCTTCGGCGACGTCTTCCGCCGGCTTCCCCGGTATGACGTGCTCTATCTTGCATGCCTGTTGCATGACATTGCAAAACCGACGCGGATCGGCGACCACGAAATCATCGGGGTCGAAATAGCGGAAAAAGTCCTGAAACGTCTTCATTACACGGATGCCCTGGGGGATGTTTCTTTCCTGATCCGCAATCACCTTTTGATGGAGCAGATCGCGTTCCGACGAAACCTGAGCGACCCGCAGACGATCCTCGATTTTGCATCGCGCTTTTCAAGTCCGCTTCAACTCGACTACCTCTACCTCCTGACGTACGCGGACCTGAGCGCCGTCAACAAGAATGTCTGGACCGAATGGAAAGGAATGCTCCTGTTCGAGCTCTACCGGCGTTCCAGGGAACTCCTCGAACGGAAACAGACAGCGGTACAATTCGAGGAAGCGGAGACCGCACGCCACCATGAGGCAATTCAGGATCTCGTGAACAGGCTTGCGAGCGCTCTTCCCCAGGCCGATGCTCGGCGGCATCTTGAAGCCTTCGACAACCCGGGATACCTGACCGCTTTCGACGCAAAGGAAGTCGCGGAACACATCCGGCACATTGGGACCGGCAAGACTCTTACCACCCTCATCTCCCGGAGGGAAACCTACACCGAACTGACCGTCCTGGCCCCCGATGCCCCCTTTGCCCTGTCAAAGTTTTGCGGCGTTCTGACAGCCAACGATGCGAACATCCTCGACGCACAGATTTTCACCCGCAACGACGGGATCATTATCGACAAATTCCGGTTGACCGACTTCGTGACGAAAACAGCGTTGACGGAAGTCCAATCCGCCAAAATCCGGACAGAGTTGGCCGATGTGCTGGCTGGCAAGACCGACATACAGCACCTCCTCGACCGTCACCGGATGAAATGGCGGCGGAGAGCGGGGCGGCACAATCCCAATATCCGGACCGATATCGAGTTTGAGGACCACCCGAAATTCACCATCATCGACGTCTATGCTCCCGACATGCTCGGCTTCTTGTATAAGGTGACCGAAACGATCTCGAGGCTCGGGCTGAACATTTCGTTTGCCAAAATCGCCACGCGTGTGGACGGGATCGTCGATTCGTTTTATGTCACCGACAGTTCCGGATTCAAAATCGAAAACCCGGACCGGCGCGATGAGGTGAAACGTGAGATTTTGCAGACCATCGCGGAGTTGACACATTCCGAGCTTATTCCACAGTGATCCGAAGGAAACCATGAACAGCGAGAGCCCCATCGGTGTTTTTGATTCAGGGATTGGCGGACTCACTGTTGTCCGGGCCCTGACACGCCGGATGCCGCATGAGAACATTGTGTACTTCGGCGATACCGCGCGCGTGCCGTACGGGCCAAAGTCGACTCAGGTGGTGCGGGAGTACGCTGCCCAGGATACAGATGTGCTTCTTGAACACAACGTCAAGATGATCATCGTCGCATGTAACACCGTCTCCGCGGTCGCGCTGGATGTCGTGCAGAAACGAGCACAGGTTCCGGTAATGGGTGTGATCCTCCCCGGAGCCGATGCGGCTGTCCGGGCAACGAAAAAGAAACGGGTTGGGGTTATCGGGACGATGGGAACGATCAACAGCAACGCGTACACGAACGCCATCAGGCAGCTCGACCCCGGTGTGCAGGTCTTTGGACGCGCCTGCCCCCTCTTCGTCCCCCTGGCCGAGGAAGGATGGATCGACCACAAAGCCACGGAGTTGATCGCGAAGGAATACCTCTTTCCCCTCACACTCGAGAAAATCGACACCCTGGTCCTCGGCTGCACACACTATCCGATCCTGAGACAGGTCATCACGAAAGTCCTGCATGATGCGGTGACGCTCATAGACTCCGGTGAAGCAACGGCAGACGCTGCGGCGATTCTTCTTGAAGAGCGAGGGCTGAAGAATACCAGCACGCTCAAGCCCAACCTCCGGTTCGCCGTGAGCGATGTTCCGCACATGTTCACTGAAGTAGGAGAGCGTTTCCTGGGGCAGCGATTGGGAAAGGTGCACCGGATTTCCGGGCTTTCCCATTAGGCTGTCATTGCATCCCCTCATCGAAGTTTTTATATTGCAGTCGTCCATCGGACGAAACCACCATGGCCGTCAAAGAGATCCTCCTCCTCGGTAACCCGATCCTGCGCAAGCGCTGCACGCCGGTGCGTGATGTCCGGCTCAGGGAGGTCCGGGAAACCATCGCCGACTTGCGCGACACGCTGGCTGATTTCCGGGCCCGGAGCGGCTTCGGACGCGGAATCGCGGCGCCACAGATCGGTGTCACACAACAGATCCTCTACATCGATTTTGAATATACCGGGGCTCTGATCAATCCAAGAATTACAAAACGTGGCCGGACAAAGTTCAGGCTGTGGGACGATTGCTTCTCCTTCCCCGAGATCCTGGTGTTCCTCGAGCGGAATATGTCCATAGAAGTTGCCTTCATGGACGAGCATGGGACAAAGCAGACGCTGAAGGCACACGGAGGGCTTGCTGAACTGCTGCA
>JBBEBV010000010.1:0-3510 GCA_040882165.1 Bacteroidota bacterium | reverse complement strand
GATGGAACTGAAGGATTTTGTCCATGCCATGGGGTTTGTGAATTCCGTCGCCCTGCTGGCCGAAGGCATGGACCACCATCCCGACATCGACATCCGCTGGAACAAGGTGACCCTGACCCTCTCCACCCATAGCGCCGGAGGGTTGACGGAGAACGATTTCAAGCTTGCGAAAGCAATCGACGGCTTATGAGGGAGCAGCGCATCGCCAAACTCCAATCGCTCCTGGAAGCCGACCCCCACGACAGTTTTGCCCGCTATGCGCTGGCGCTGGAATATGGAGGGATGGAGAAGACGGACCTCGCCATCGGTCTTCTTGAGGAAGTAATCCGCCTCGATCCTCGTTACGTTCCCGCCTACCAACAACTCGGCTATCTCTATCAACGGACCGACCGCAAGGACGATGCTATTGCCATCTTTCGAGAAGGGATGGGACAGGCTTCGCAACAGGGAGATTCCCATGCGCGCGGCGAGATGCAGGAAGCGCTGGACGAAATCCAGGGCTGACTCCGGGGCCCTTACCCATCTTCATTCAAAAACAAAATGTGCCACCAAGGCACAAGGGCACGAAGGACAGCCGGAAGGATGAACGCGTACATGTAAAAGATGCGTCAGCAAACATTTTCCCTTTGTGACTTAGTGCCTTTGTGGCATATAAAGGGAGTTCTTGCTATCTTGGAACCGTTCGTCATCCGCAATTATATAATTTCTCACCGACCATCGGCATGAAACTCCCCCAAGACCAAATTCTCGAGATCTTCCGTGAAACGAAGTCCCTGCTCGAGGGACATTTTCAGCTTACCTCGGGTCTGCACAGCCCGCAATATTTTCAATGTGCGCGGGTACTGCAGTATCCAAAGTACCTTCACCTCTTTGCAGGCGAGATTGCAAAACATTTCGAATACGCCGATGTGGAAG
The DNA here is from genome assembly GCA_040882165.1 of Bacteroidota bacterium. GTDB lineage: Bacteria > Bacteroidota > Ignavibacteria > UBA10030 > UBA10030 > UBA6688. The sequence goes on along the minus strand of JBBEBV010000010.1, from coordinate 2,595 downwards.
TGGTGATTTCCCCGGCCATTGGCGGCATCGTCGTGGGGACGGAAGTGGGACGGATGATGGGTGCAAGAACGATCTTCGCAGAACGGAAGGAAGGCCGCATGGAACTCCGTCGCGGCTTCGAACTCCACTCCGGAGAGCGGGCCCTGATCGTGGAGGATGTCGTCACCACCGGCGGATCCGTGTTCGAAGTGGTAGAGCTGGTCGAACGAGCGGGAGCGCAACTTGCCGGAGTCGGTTACATCGTCGACCGCAGCAACGGGAAGATCCGGTTTGCCTCGAAACACTTCTCCGTGCTCCAGTTGGATGTGGTGACGTATAAACCGGAGGAGTGCCCTCTCTGTAAAGCTGGTGATCAGGCGATCAAACCGGGAAGCCGGGGGAACTATTGAACGAACAACAGCGCACGAATATGCTGGAACAGCTGCGCGCCGCTCTGGGGAGTGACCTCCTGTTTCATTTCGTCGTAGCCGCCCTCCTGTTTCTGGGAACGATTGTCATCGGGTGGCTCCTCAAGCGATTCCTGAACGGCATCGGGCGTAAACTGATCGCACGAACGACGACCGACCTGGACGACCTCCTCCTGAATATCGTCGTCGATAAGATCAGATGGATCTTCGTCGTCTCGGGTGCCTACCTCGCCACGGAGGAGGTCACCAAAGCAATCCCGAGAACCGACCTGGTGGCGCGGCAGCTCCTCGCGTTTGCCCATGGGATCATCTTTGTCAGTTTTGTCCTGGTTGTCACCACCCTCCTCATCCGTATCTCCGATACGGCTGTCAAGCACACCATGGAGAAGCACGCCAAACGCACGGCGACGGGATATCAGGATGCCCTTTTCCCCCTCATCAACAGGCTTGTCAACATTGTCCTCGTCCTCATTGCGATCATCATCACGCTCGACCATTTTGGCCAGGATGTCAGCAGTCTTGTCGTCTCTTTGGGCGTCGGCTCTCTGGCCATCGCTCTGGCCGCCCAGGATACGCTCGCGAACATGATCGCAGGGTTTGTGATCATGTTGGACAGACCATTCCGCGTTGGCGACAGGATCATGCTTCCGACGGGTGAGGTGGGGGATGTGTTTGAGATCGGCGTCCGGAGCACTAAAATCCAGGATTTTGACAATAACCTCATCATCCTCCCGAACGCGGAGATGGTGAAAGGCCGCATCATCAATTATTCCTACCCGGAGCAGGTGATACGGGTGATGGTTGAAGTGGGGGTCGCCTACGGAACGAACCTCGACGACGCCAAGAAGATCATGTCGGATCTCGCCAAGCAGCATCCGGATGTGCTTGCCGATCCGATCCCCGAGGTGTTTACCGTCGACCTGGCCGATTCGTCCGTGAACCTTCGCCTGATCGCCCGCACGGTGGACTACCGGAAGAAGTTTTTGATCGAAACATCCATCCGGGAGCAAATCTATAAGATCTTCAACGAGGAAGGAATCCAGATTCCCTTCCCGCAACGGACCATCCACATTATCAATCCTCCCCCGAAGCCGTGAAGCTCATGGAGAGTCCCCATGGCTGACCTGAAGACCCTCACCAGTGAGAAGCGATACAGCGGGCAGGTGTTCAACCTCGTTGTCGACTCGATCGAGTATCCTTCCGGCAACCGCGGCATTCGGGAGATTGCGGATCATCCCGGCGGCGCAGTCGCGATCCCCGTGTTTGAGAACGGCGACGTGCTGCTGATCCATCACTTTCGCTACCCGGTCCAACAACGGCTGTTTGAGCTCCCCGCCGGCAAGCTCGACCCTGGCGAAGACCCGCGCCAGTGTGTAACTCGGGAGCTGGAGGAAGAAACCGGATACCTTGCCGGTTCCATCGAGAAACTTACATCCATCTACACAACCCCCGGTTTCTGCAACGAACGACTGCACCTTTTTCTTGCAAGTGACCTGAAGCTGTCACCTGCGGGAAGGAAATTGGAAGAGGGGGAACTCGGGATGACCCTGCACCGGACGCCGTTTCCGGACGCCATCAGGATGATCCAGGCCGGAGAAATCGTAGATGCAAAAACTATTTGCGGGATTCTCCTGGCGGAGAGAGTTTTGAACAAGGTCACGGCGGAGCGGCCGTCGGGAACGCCTTTGAGTACAAAACGTTAGGCTGGAGAACCGATGACAAACGATGAACAGCCGGATGAGTATCCGAGGGACCGGGCCTATCGACTCGACCTGAAGCAATGCCTTGTCCGGTCGTGCGATGGCGAACTGGCGGAACTGAGCTACTATGAACGGAACAACTGGGTCACCATCGAATGCAAGTGCAATACATGCGGGAGAGAGTTCACCGTCAAGGTCGAAGTGTGAACGGAATATTACCCGAGAGCCCCACACCCAGAACAATGAGCAGGTGTACCAGCCTTGAATGTCGTTGAACTGATACGGAAGAAACGGAGTGGAGAACCGCTGGCGGAGATGGAATTTCGATTCCTGCTGGGGGGGTACGTCAAAGGCGAAATCCCGGATTATCAGATCTCGGCATTCCTCATGGCCTGTTACTTCCGGGGCATGAGCGACGAGGAGACGGTCGCCTTCACCGATGTGATGCTCCATTCCGGCGTCGTCGTGGATCTGTCGGAGATCCCCGG
>JBBEBV010000009.1:0-9052 GCA_040882165.1 Bacteroidota bacterium | reverse complement strand
GTCATCGCCTGCGTGGGGGATGAGAGGGGAAAAACACGCCTGCAGGGACTCGATTCCCTCGACGGCGTTGAAAGCGTGGTACCGATTCTCAAACCGTTTAAGCTCGCAAGCAAGGAATGGAAACAGGCCAGGTCAGCGGTGACGCTGCAGCATGGCGGGGGTGGGGGCCGGCCTGCCGTCACCATAGGGAATAATCATTTTGTGGTCATGGCGGGACCATGTTCCGTCGAGAGCCGTGAACAAATCCTGAAAAGTGCCGAGCAAGTGAAGAGTGCCGGAGCCACTGTCTTGAGGGGAGGCGCCTTCAAGCCCCGTACCTCGCCTTACAGTTTTCAGGGGCTCGAGGAAGAGGGATTGAAGTTGTTGGCCGAAGCGAGGGACAAAACCGGTCTCTTTATTATTACGGAGGTCATTACTCCGGGGGACGTGCGCCTGGTGGCGGAGTATGCGGATATTCTTCAGATCGGCGCCCGCAACATGCAGAACTTTGCCCTGCTGAAAGAGGTGGGCAAAGTGAAGAAGCCCATCCTGCTCAAGCGCGGTATGTCCAGCACCCTCAAAGAGCTGCTCATGTCGGCAGAGTACATCATGTCGGAGGGAAACTATGATGTCATTTTGTGCGAGCGAGGCATCAGGACATTCGAGGACTATACACGCAACACATGCGACCTTTCCGCCGTCCCCGCATTGAAAGAAATGAGTCATCTCCCCGTACTGGTGGATCCCAGTCACGGGACCGGAGTTCGCAGTTTGGTGACGCCTCTTGCCAAAGCTGCGGTCGCTGTGGGAGCGGATGGCCTGATTGTTGAAGTCCACCCGAATCCAGAAGAGGCTTTTTCCGACGGGGCGCAATCGCTGCTCCCCGGACAGTTTGAGGACCTGATGGGTTGGGTCCGAAAATTGGTCCAACTCGAAGGGAAACAACTGTAAGGAGACGATTGACCATGGAACAACGCGTATACATTTTTGACACCACCCTGCGGGATGGCGAACAATCGCCCGGTTGCAGTATGAATCTGGAGGAGAAGGTGCGCATGGCCCGGCAGCTTGAGCACCTTCAGGTTGACGTCATCGAGGCGGGATTCCCGATCGCTTCGGCTGGCGACTTTGAGGCGGTGCGGTTTATCGCCAAAACGATCGAGCGCTGCACGGTGGCGGCTCTCGCTCGGGCCGTGAAGGCTGATATCGACCGGGCATGGGACGCGATCCAATACGCGAAAAAGCCGAGGATCCATACCTTCATCGCCACTTCGGATATCCATCTGGCCCATAAGCTGAAGAAGACTCGTGAGCAGGTGCTGGCAGACGCTACGTGGGCTGTGAAGCATGCGCGCTCGCTGTGCCAGGAGGTGGAATTCTCATGTGAAGACGCTTCCAGGAGTGATCTCGAATTTCTCTGTGCCGTTGTCCAGGCCGCCATAGATGCCGGCGCATCTATTATTAATCTTCCTGATACGGTCGGGTACGCGGTCCCTGATGAGTATGGGAATATGTTCAAAATCGTCCGGGAACGGGTGAAGTCGGGAGAAGGCGTGCTGTTCAGCGCTCACTGTCATAATGATCTGGGTTTGGCCGTGGCAAATTCACTTGCGGCGATCCAAAACGGAGCGCGACAGGTCGAATGCACCGTCAATGGGATCGGCGAGAGGGCGGGGAACGCAGCCCTGGAAGAGATCGTCATGGCGGTGAAAACACGGAAGGAAAAACTCGGCATCTACACGAATGTCAATTCTGAGGAAATCTATAAATCCAGCAAGCTGCTGGGAAGCCTGACGGGCATGCTCGTTCAGCGGAACAAAGCGATCGTCGGGGCGAATGCATTCGCACACGAGGCAGGGATCCACCAGGACGGCTTGTTGAAGAGCCCCATCACCTATGAGATCATGACCCCGCAATCCGTCGGGATCAAGCACAGCATGCTCGTCCTCGGGAAGCACTCCGGGCGCCATGCCTTAAAACAGCGCTACACCGAACTTGGCTACGAACTCAATCAGGAGGAGCTCGAACGGGCCTATCAGGTGTTTTGCAGTATTGCCGACCAGAAAAAGGAAATCTTTGATGAAGACCTGGTGGCAATCATCGAAGACCGCGTGGGAGATGTGGAGGAATTCTATCAGCTTGAGAACATTCAGGTGAGCAGCGGCACCAACATCAGGCCGACGGCGACCATTGAGTTGCGAATTGGTGACCAGCGCCTGGTCGATTCGGCGACAGGCGATGGTCCTGTCGATGCTGCCTACAAGGCCATTGAACGGATCACGGGCGTCGTCGGGAAGTTGACGGAGTATTCGATCAAATCCGTCAGCCTTGGCCGGGATGCTATCGGCGAGGTATTTGTCAGGGCGGAGTTTGATGGCGTGCTCTTCAACGGAAGAGCCGTCAGCACCGACGTGATCACGGGGAGCGCAAAGGCGTTTCTCGAGGCGCTGAATCGGTTCCTCGTCGCGAAAAAGAAAAAAGCGGAACAAACGAAAGAAGAGATGAAAGAGGCGTCCGTTGCAGTCTAGCGGGCTGCTGACAAAAGCAGAAACTTATGCCACGAAGGCACAAAGTCACTAAGAAGAAAAAAGAGAAAAGAAATTGTTGCGAATGAGGTGAACCAATTCCCGTGATATGAACCAACCAAAAACTCTTTTTGAAAAAGTCTGGGACGCTCACGTGGTAACCCAGGAACCCGGGTCCCCGGCTGTCCTGTATGTCGACCTCCATTTGATTCACGAGGTGACGTCGCCACAGGCCTTCACGGGACTCCGCCAGAGAGGCTTGAGGGTGCGCAGGCCGGAGAGAACCGTTGCGACGATGGATCACAGCATTCCGACACACCATCCGTCGCTTCCGTTTGCCGATCCGCTGGCGGAGAAACAGATCCGCCAACTGGAAACCAACGCCAAAGAGTTCGGAATACGGCTGTACGGTATGGAGAGCCCACACCGGGGCATTGTGCATGTGATCGGCCCGGAACTGGGATTGACCCAGCCGGGGATGACAATCGTTTGCGGTGACAGTCACACGTCGACGCACGGAGCGTTTGGCGCTTTGGCTTTCGGGATCGGAACCAGCGAGGTGGAACATGTCCTCGCGACCCAGTGCTTGCTGCAGCGAAAGCCCAAAACATTCGAAGTGCGCGTCGAGGGGACTCTGTCGCCGGGTGTTTCCGCCAAGGATATTATTCTCGCTTTGCTGGCGCGGATTGGAGTGGCGGGAGGAACGGGCCATGTGTTCGAATATACGGGTTCGGCGGTCAGATCTCTCTCCATGGAAGAGCGGATGACGATCTGCAATATGTCCATTGAAGGGGGAGCCCGTGCCGGTATGATGGCGCCCGATGATACGACGGTGGAGTACCTCACCGGACGAGAATTTATCCCAACAAGGGATCCATGGGGAACAACGGTGAAACGATGGCTGCAATTGAGGACGGATGAAGGAGCATCGTACGACAAGTCCATCACAATCGATGCAGGTTCCCTCTCACCGATGATCACCTACGGAACGAATCCCGGTATGGGTATGTCTATTACAGATCGCGTCCCCGATCCGGGTGTGATGCCTGATGCATCGCAGAAACTCGCTTTGGAGAAATCGCTGAAGTACATGGGGCTGCGACCGGGGGAACCGTTGCTCGGCAAGGCAGTGGATGTCGTGTTCATTGGCAGTTGCACAAACTCGAGGATATCGGACCTGCGGCAGGCCGCGGGGATGATGAAGGGGCACGTGGTGGCTTCCGGCGTCCGGGTTCTCGTCGTCCCGGGTTCCCAGGATGTCAAGCGTCAGGCGGAAGCCGAGGGGTTGCATCGCATTTTCAAGGAAGCGGGAGCAGAGTGGCGGGAGGCGGGATGCTCCATGTGCATCGCGATGAACGGGGATCAACTTGAATCCGGACAGTATGCGGTCTCGACCAGCAATCGCAACTTCGAAGGGCGGCAGGGAAAAGGGGGGAGAACGTTTCTTGCCTCCCCGCTCACCGCTGCGGCTGCAGCCCTGACCGGGAAGATCACCGATGTCCGCACATTACTTACACACTGAGGGAAGAGCATGTCTCTTGTTCCATCATTTCAATCGATCATGGCACCGCTCCTGGTGAATGACATCGATACCGACCAGATCATCCCTGCCCGCTTCCTCAAGGCGACGGACAAGGTGGGGATGGGGGATCACCTGTTTGCGGATTGGCGTTATCGCCCGGACGGTTTGCCACAACCGGACTTCGTCCTGAACAAGCCCCGGTATCGGAATGCACTCATCCTTCTTGCAGGGGACAATTTTGGATGCGGCTCTTCACGGGAACATGCTCCGTGGGCCTTATGCGGTTTCGGTTTCCGCGCGATCGTCAGCACCTCGTTTGCGGATATTTTCAAGAGCAACTCGCTCAGGAACGGTCTTCTGCCGGTCGAAGTTTCCCCGGAAACGCACCGACACCTTGCGCAGCTTGTCGAAGCGAAACCGGAGGCGCAGGTCACCATCGACCTCGAGAGCCAGACACTCACCGCCCCGGACGGGACACGGGTCACTTTCCCGATCGATATTTTTTCCAAATACTGTCTGATCCATGGGGTCGACGAGCTCGGGTATTTGCTCCGTTTTGAAGAAGCCATCAGCAATTTTGAATCGACACACATATAAAGAGAAGCAACCATGGTGAACGAACAAAAAACAGCAAAAGAAGTGGAATCCGAACGCCATCACCACATCGATCGCTCTATTGTGATCCTGGGTGCCGGCAATATGGGAAGCGCCCTGATGAAGGGGATTATCAACGCCAACCTGACTCCAACGGCGAAGATTACCGCGTGTGGCGTGCACCTGGACAAACTGCAAAGGCTTTCGGCCCAATGGCGTGTCAACCATACGCTCAATCTCGTCGAGGCCGTGGAGGCAGCGGAGATCGTCCTCCTTTGCGTGAAACCGCAAACACTTCCCAAAGTCCTGGCCCAGGTCCGGCAGGCCGTTCGGAAAGATCAGCTTCTCATTTCGATTGTAGCCGGAGTAAAAATTGCTTTTATTCAAAACGCCATCGGACAGCAAGTTGCCATTGTCCGATCCATGCCGAACATCGCTTCGACGGTCGATGAAGGAGCGACCGCCGTGGCATTCGGTGAGTTTGTTTCGGAGGAGCAACAGCGCATTGCTGTCTCCATTTTTGAAGCTGTCGGGGAGGTGGTGGTTGTCGCTGAAGAACAACTTGATGCCGTAACGGGATTGAGTGGAAGCGGCCCGGCGTATATCTACATGGTGATTGAAGCGCTGATCGACGGGGGGGTAAAGATGGGACTGTCACGGGAGATTGCGACGAAGCTCGCCATTCAGACAGTCCTTGGTTCGGCGAAACTCGTGAAGGAGTCCGGTCTCCATCCGGCGATTCTTCGGGACCAGGTGACCACGCCCGGCGGAACTGCCATCAATGCCATCCACGAGTTGGAATCTCACGGCCTCCGGTCCATGCTCATCAACGCCGTTGCCACAGCGACGAGGAGATCAGAAGAATTGAGCAAGATCATCAGCAAGTCGTAATTTCAGGAGACATTGCACAAACAGGTCGGCAAGAGAGCCGACTTGTTTGTTTCTGAAAGGAAATCCATGGAATTCCAAATTGCGGTCCTTCCGGGAGATGGAATCGGTCCGGAGGTGGTCCAGGAGGCTCTCAAGATACTTCGGAGGCTGGGCATGAAGTTCGGCCACCAGTTTCATGTCCGTGAAGGACTTGCGGGAGGAGCCGCGCTGGATGCAGTGGGAGAACCGCTGCCCGCAGACACCCTGAAGCTTTGTAAGAGTTCTGATGCCGTTCTTCTGGGAGCGGTTGGGGGACCGAAGTGGGACAATAACCCTCCACCGCGGAAGCCCGAAAAAGCACTCCTGGGATTGCGCAAGGAATTGGGGTTGTACGCGAATCTCCGCCCGGCGAAAATATATGCCTCCCTTCTTGATGCTTCATCGTTGAAAAGGGAGATTGTCCGGGACGTTGATCTCCTTGTCGTGCGGGAACTGACGGGGGGGCTTTATTTCGGCGAGCCGCGCGGCATCGAAGAGTCTGATGGGGAGGAAGTCGGTGTGAACACGCTCCGGTATTCGGCATCGGAGATAGAACGGATCGCAGTTGTGGCGTTTGAAGCCGCGCAGAAGAGGAAGAAAAACGTCTGCTCGGTGGACAAGGCCAATATTCTGGAAACATCACAGCTCTGGCGCAAGGTCGTCACCAGTGTGGGGAAGCGTTACCCCGATGTCCACCTCCATCATATGTATGTCGATAACTGTTCCATGCAGCTTATCCGCAGTCCGGGACAGTTTGATGTCATTCTCACCGAGAACCTTTTTGGCGACATTCTCAGCGATGAGGCGGCCATGCTGACCGGTTCCATCGGGATGCTCCCCTCGGCCAGCCTGGGGGGCAAGGTAGCCCTCTACGAGCCAGTTCACGGTTCGGCGCCGGATATCGCCAACCAGGGCAAGGCCAACCCGATCGCCACCATCGCCTCCGTGGGGATGATGCTTCGTTATTCCTTTCACCTTCAGGCCGAAGCCGATGCCATCGAAAGGGCGATTGAGAAGGTCCTTGCCGTGGGTTACCGAACTGCCGATCTCCTGCAATCACAAGCATCACAGACCCTTCTGAAGACCTCTGCCATGGGAGATCATCTGGCCGAAGCTCTTTAACTGGTTTGGATCCATTATCTTCTTGTCCCTCCACCCCTCCTCGAGAATTTAGCAATTGACTTTGGACCATTTTTCGGCTATATTTACAAGCTTTTAAACAACAAAAATTGCCGCTTCGGCGGATATTGGAGGTTAGAGAGTGGAAACATCGCCCAAAACAAAATTCTTCAAACCGGAAGAGGTCGACCAAAAGTGGTTTCTGGTTGATGTCAGCGGGAAAACCCTCGGCCGTGTTGCTTCGCGGATCGCCCATATCATCCGGGGCAAGCACAAGGCGACCTTCACACCCAACCACGATCTCGGCGATTTCGTCGTCGTGATCAATGCAGAAAAGGTCGTCGTGACGGGAAACCGGGTGGAGATGAAGGAATACTTTCACAATACGATGTACCCGGGTGGGGGAAGGTACGAATCGTTCAAGAAGAAGATCGACCGGAGGCCCACGGACGTCATTGAATACGCGGTGCGCGGAATGCTTCCGAAGAACCGCCTCGGTCGCCAGATGATCAAGAAGTTGAAAGTGTACGCCGGCGGAGAGCACCCCCATTCGGCACAACAACCAGAAATGTTATCGCTCTAATTTCGTAAAGGAACAGCATGGCTCTACCAGCACTGATTACGGTCGGACGACGGAAAACCGCCGTAGCCCGCGTCAAGTTGACCGAGGGTTCAGGGAAGGTCACCATTAACAACAAGGATCTGGAGGCATATTTCCCGATCAGCGTCCTGCGCGAGGAAGTCCTCAAGCCGTTCGAAGCGACCTCGACAAAAGGGCGTTATGACGCGAAAGTACGAGTCCATGGTGGAGGCCCGACGGGCCAGGCCGGGGCCATCAGGCTGTCGATTGCCCGTTCTCTTGTGGCGCTCGATGAGGACTCCCGTCAGAACCTGCGCAATGCAGGTTTGCTGACGCGCGATCCGAGGATGGTTGAGCGGAAGAAATACGGACAGAAGAAAGCGCGCAAGCGGTTCCAGTTCTCGAAGCGGTAATGTTTTGCAATTCACTGTTCCATCAATCATACCCTCCGATCTGAACGGGAGTGTTCCGGTGGTTTCGAACCGCCGGGATCCGGGATGAGATGACGAAGGTAGAAGAATAACTCAAAGGAGTCTTCATGCCACGTGTAGAATTAGATGCGCTGCTGCAGTCCGGTGCCCATTTCGGGCACATTACCCGCCGTTGGAATCCCAAGATGAAGCCCTACATTTTCATGGAGCGGAACGGGATTCACATCATCGACCTCAAAAAGACGCAAGAGATGCTCGAGTCGACCTGCAACGCGATAGCCAATATCGTTTCGCAGGGTCGAAGGCCCCTCTTTGTCGCAACAAAGCAGCAGGCGAAGGAAGTCGTGCGGGAGGAAGCGACCCGTTGCGGGGCTTTTTATGTGACCGAACGCTGGCTGGGAGGTATGCTTACCAACTTCACGACGATTCGCAAGAGCGTCAAACGGCTGACGAACATCGAGAAGATGGAAACCGACGGGACATTCGAAAAAATCACCAAGAAGGAACGTTTGTTCCTCGACCGTGAACGGGAAAAATTGCAGAAGGTCCTGATGGGTGTGGTTGAGATGTCGAGACTGCCCGGATTGATCTTTGTGGTTGATACCAAGAAGGAAGCGATTGCGGTCAAGGAAGCCCGCCGGCTCGGCATTCCTGTCGCAGCGATTGTCGATACGAATACAGATCCGGAGCTGATCGATTACCCTGTTCCGGCGAACGATGACGCCCTGAAGTCCGTGCAGCTCATCACGCGGACCATTGCCGATGCCGTGCTGGAAGGAAATCAGCGGGCAGCCTCGGTGCGGGCTGAGCAGGCTATGATGGAAGGGGCTGAAAAGAAAGAAGAAACGGAAAAACCTCGCGTAGAGGAAAGACGACACTAAAGGAGGCAGTACAAAGGTCATGGCGGTAATTTCAAGTGAACTGGTAAAGCAGCTCCGGGATAAAACCGGTGCCGGGATGATGGACTGCAAACGTGCCCTGGAGGAGACGAAAGGGGACATGGAGGCGGCGATTGATTACCTTCGCAAGAAGGGAGCGGCAACGGCTGCGAAACGGGCAGACCGCGAAACGAATCAGGGGGTGGTCGAGGCCTACATCCACGCAGGGGGAAGAATCGGATCCATGGTGGAACTGAATTGCGAAACCGATTTCGTCGCGAAGACGCCCGAGTTTAAAGCCCTCGCTCATGACATCGCCATGCAAATTGCAGCGATGACGCCGCTCTACATCCGGAAGGAAGACGTTCCCGAGAATGTCCTGGCGAGGGAAATCGATATCTATAAGCAGCACGCGATCAACGAGGGGAAGCCGGCACCCATCGCGGAGAAAATTGCCCAGGGCCGCCTTGAGAAGTACTACCAGGAGGTCTGTTTGATGGAGCAAAGCTTCATCA
>JBBEBV010000008.1:0-48883 GCA_040882165.1 Bacteroidota bacterium | reverse complement strand
CCGAAACGATTAGAGTACTCTTGAAATGTACTTCATGCACTTCGGCGTGCAGGCACGGATAAACACCGGAAAGGCAGAAGGACAGAAGTCAGACGGCACCGGGTTATGGGCCACCGATCTCTGATTTCTGCTCTCTGACCTTTGTTTCTTTTATCAGTGTGAATCAGTGCGCCATCCGTGGTTAAAAAGCAGCGCAGTCACGTTGATCGTCGATCAATTGGTGGTTTTCGACTTCCACATCTCCTCGATTTGCTCCAGCGTCTTCCCCTTTGTTTCGGGAATGTACCGCATGCTCACAACCACCGTCACCACACAAAAGAACGCATACAACCAGAACGGGAACCCTCCGCCGAAGGTCGCCACCAGCCATTCATTTTCATTGAGGATCGGGAAGGTCTGGGAGACCGCGTAGTTGGCGAGCCAGATGGAGAAGGTGGCGACGGCCATTGCCCGCCCACGCAGGCGCGTGGGGAATATTTCCGACAAGACGACCCACACCACCGGACCCATCGACGCGGCAAAACAGGCGATGTATCCGAGCACAAAGGCCAGTACCCAGATCTCCGTTGTATTTGTCGCCGCCGCCCACCCGAGCGCGGTCAGCGACAGGCCCATCCCCGAAGCACCGGCAATCAAAAGCGTTTTCCTTCCTACTCTGTCGATCGTATAGAGCGCAACGACAGTAAAGAGCATGTTGACTGCCCCGACCACGATCGTCTGCAACAGGGCCGAGTCTACCCCCGCACCGAGTTGCTTGAAAATTTCGGGGGCATAGTACATAAACACATTGATCCCGGTAACCTGCTGGAGAATGGCAAGAACGGCTCCAAGAACAACCACGCCTCTCCATGTCGGATGCAGGAGTTCCCGCATCGACACCTTTGCAACTGTGAGCGTCTTCTTGATCTCCCGGACCTCGTCCTCGATATCGTCACCATTGCGGACACGGGAAAGAACTTTGCGCGCTTCTTCCTCGCGACCTTCCTTGATCAACCAACGTGGACTTTCAGGAATAAGAAAGAGGAAGAAGAGAAACAGAATCGCAGGGAATGCTTCCGATCCGAACATCCAGCGCCAGCCTACTTGCACGTTCCAATCACCGACACCGAGGCCGGCAATAGAGTAGTTCACAAAATAGACCGTGAGGATACCGGTGACGATGGCGAACTGGTTGAAGGTCACCAATCGTCCGCGGATCTGTGCCGGCGCGACTTCGGCGATGTACATCGGCGAGAGCATCGAGGCAATGCCGACACCGATCCCGCCAAGAATACGGGCGATGACGAATTGGGTGAAATTTCCGGGAAGAGCGGTCCAGACTGCAGAGACTGCGAAGAACACTCCGGCCACCATCAGGATTTTCTTTCTGCCGAACCGGTCGCTCGCAACTCCGGCCCCGGATGCTCCCAGTACGCATCCCAGCAACGCGCTTGCGGCAGCCCAGCCCATTTCCGCAGCGCTCAGGTCGAAATAGGTCCTGAGAAAACCAATTGCACCTGAGATAACCGCCGTGTCGTACCCGAACAGCAGTCCGCCCAACGCCGCGACGATACTGATGAACGTAACATATCGCGTCGCAGACGGCCTAGAGGGGAAAGAAGCCATGAGTTGCTCCGTGTTGATACGCCTGGTTATCAATCATTTTCTTTCGCCCCTTCCGGGACGGCATAGGGTTGGGCATCCGGTTTCAGAAACGTTTTGACGACTTTCGCCGGTCCCGGACCTTTGTTGATCAGTTGGTACGATTCCGCCGCCGCAGGCACGACGAAGGTTTCAGCATAATTGAACGGCATCCGTACCCCTCTCTTCGTCACAATCTCAACGCACGTCCCCTCCACAACATTGAGAACATGGCACGAACCGTTCGTCACGACATCAACTACGGAGAGGAATTCGATTCTGTGCACGTCGTAGAAATGTCCGGGATGGGTGGGGAGATGAACCAGCTTCCAGTCGGGACCCTGCCCGAGAACCGCTGGGCGGGAGATGAAGTCTTGCCGGATGAGTTTCGCCCGCCGGTCGAAGTACAAGTTCTCAAATGCCCTGGCGATATTCAAGGTACGGGGATTTCCACTGAGGTCCATCCGGAGCCAGTCGTACATCTTGAAGGTGAAAATGTACGGTGTGGCGCTGATTTCGAGAACCAGGTTATCGATTCCCGAACAGTGAATGGTGCCGTTAGGGATCAGGAAGAGATCATGCTTCCGGACCGGCTCGCTGTTGACGAACGAATCGATGTCGACTGGTAATCCTGTCGTCTGACTCTTTTCGAGCTCACTCCGAAACGCCATCGGGTCGGCATCCTCCTGAAGACCGAGATACACACGTGCATTGGGTTTACAGTCGAGGATGTAATAACATTCATCCTGCGTAAACGTCTCTCCAAAATGCTTGTGAACATACTCCGGCCTGGGATGACACTGAACCGACAGGTTGCCTCCGGCGAATGTGTCGAGAAAGTCATACCGGATAGGAAACTCGTACCCAAACCGTTCGGAAAATTTCCCCAGGACGTCCCTGGAATGTTGAAGCATCAGAAAATCGGCTGACATTTCAAACAAGATCCCATCGCTGCTGAACGCTATTCCGTTTTCGGGATAAATCAGTTCAAAGGACCAGGCATAGTTCGGAACATCCTCCGCCACATGCGGGATGCGCTCCTTGATCCATTGTCCACCCCATGGCCCCGGTTCAAACCACGGCCGCGGGCGAAAGCAGTTTACGGCCATCGCGGAAAGTCCGTCACGAACATCGTCTCCATCCATAACGGCGGGTTCATCCGGCCGCTGCCCGTCGACGAACAGGTCGATGCTGTTGAGATATGCTTTCCTGTGGCGGTTCAGGATGGGCCAATCGACAAAATAGAACCGTTTGTACATGACCTGCGGGGATTCCGGCCACGTTGCTCCAAGATTCAGAATCGATCCTGCACGCGAACGGAACTGCACTTCGTTCTTGGGGACGTCGATATAGACTAGCAACCCCTCCCATCCCACCAGGGCAGCGCCGCTTCCAAAGAGAACCGTGAGATCGGATTCCGGATCGGGCCGGAGTTGACGGAGATGATTTTGGTCGAAAAAATCAGCCAGCGTCAATGTCGATCGTCTGCCAAAAAGCGGATCATCGCCGCCAAGAAACGGTTTTGTGAGCTTGGTGATTTCTCCCGCGGGGAGCAAGGATGAACGAATATCGATAAAGCGGACTTTCTTTCCCTTTCGCCCCAGCTCGCTCCCCAGCCGTTCCACGAGCTGATCCCAGATCACCCCGACAAATCCGTCAAGAATAACCGCCCGTTGCCCCGACGCGAGGATACGGTCTGCCATTGCCTCGAACCCCAGTCCGATTTTCCCCGGTGCGAGGGGAAAACCGGGATAGATATTGTATGAACCCGGTTCGACGAACGGAGGACGCGCCGGGGCGAGGTGCTGAGTGGTCTTGCGAACCGTGCCGGAGTGCATTACTCCCCTCTCTCCGGGCGTTGGTAATCATCCTCGTAACGGGTAATATCCTCCTGCTGCCAGTTGCCGAACGCCACCTCGAGCACCCGGACGGCCGGTCCTGCGCTGCTGAGGCGATGTTTCGTATTGGCTGGAATCCAGATCTCGTCCCCTGCCTTCGGATGAATGATTGAATCTCCCACCTGTACGATCGCTCCTTCATCCAGCACGATCCAAAGCTCCCCACGCCCGGTATGGGACTGAAGGCTGAGCCGCTGGTTCGGTTTCACCCACATCAGGCTCACGGTCGTCTCCACGTTGTGGGCATATTTCCGGAACGATCCCCACGGTCGTTCAACACTCTTGATCTCCGGTTTTGATGAGGGGATCGGTTTCGTCACATAGTTCGTCATCGGGTGTATCCTTTTTTCATGATCGGCTGATCTGCTTCAGAAAATCTTCCCTTGGCAGGAGAAGAGGTTTGCCTTCCCGTGCAACAATGACCTTCCGGAAATTCCGTTTGGCAATTGCGCCATAGTCATGCCCCGCGTTCGCGGGATAGACGCCGATATACACCAGCGGCCCGATCCCGGTGTTGACCGTCCGGTGAAATGTGTGGCCCGGAACGTACACCGTTGTCGATGCCTTCAATTCCAGCATCGTGGTTTCGCCCGTCCGCTCATCTTCCAGGAGCATCATCCCTTCTCCCTTTAATCCAATATAGACTTCCGCAGCCGGACGATGTGAATGAATGTGGCCTTTTGTGAGATAGTACTCATCTCCGATGTTGCCCGGCATGATTCTTCCAATTCCAAAATGAAGTCCCCTTTCCCCTTCGGCATCCTGCATCGCTGCCACAGTATAAATGACCGGATCCCCACCTTTCAGAGCGACGCCATAAGCCTCCTTGTCGGCAAAACTCCCCTGAAGATCGCTCAGTCGCCGGACTGTAAGAGGCGCCCCTTTGAGAGAACCAGTTTCAAGATCAAATTCCGAAAAAAGGTTTTGTGGGATTTTCATGCTCCATTCTCACATCAACGATGCCTGGGAAAGATTCTGGAGGATCGTCTCCGTTTTGGCGACGCCTGCCTGTTCCAGCGCAAGGAGGGCCGCGCCGAGCGCGGGCTGAAGAATTGGCTGCCTGACCAGACAGTGAGGGACGCGGTGATGGATCGCGTTCAGTAATTCCGCTCGATAGTAATCCGACTCCGTTGCCACACTGCCGCTGAGCACGAGGGAACAGGGGTCCGGGAAAAACCCGAGCTTCTGCACCACCGTCGCTACCATCGATGCAAGCTGCCCGACCCCATCGGCGATAATGCGGCGCGCGACAGTATCTCCGGCGCGGGCTTCTTCGATCACTTTCGGAGCCAGCGAGGCAATTCGGGTTATATCGGGACCCTGATGGTAAAGAAGGTGCATGATCTCATCCACCTCCGTGTAGCCGAAAAAATCCTGAACGACGCCCGAGAGCCGGGTCGCCACACCACGACCATCGGCCTGGTGAATCGTCGCAATCATGGCTCGTAACCCGAGAAAATAGCCGCTCCCGACATCGTCCAGCAGATATCCCCATCCCGCACGGTGATTCCGGCCATCTGCGCGCCTGCCATAACAGGACGAGCCGGTCCCGACGATCAAGGCGAGCCCTTCTTTTCCTGCAAGGCCCCCCGCAAGAGCGGTTCGGATATCATGGTCGATACCGATACGGGATTCTTCCGCCAAACCAAGATCGCCGGCAATAGACCGGATGATTGCATGATCACCCTTCGAGACGACTCCCGCCATTCCAAGGAATACGGCATTGAAGCCTTTCGGGTCGCAGCCGGCCTTTTTCGCCGCCCACGTTACCGATTCCCCGATATTCGCGCGTGCCTTCTCGATGCCGACATTGTCGTAATTCGACGGTCCTGCTTCTCCATATCCCACCACAACTCCCGATTCGGACACAAGAACCGCTCGTGTCTTCGTTGCCCCGCCATCGATGCCAAGAACCATGGTCCCCCCTTTCAAACGACACCGGCCCCTTTTGTTGCACGGCAGACGAAGAGCACATCGTCGATGGAGCGAAACGGCACAAATATCTTCTCCGGGTGGTCTCTTCTGTACGTCTCATAGTACGCGCGCCGGACGCCGGAGAGAAAACGGCCAACGTGCTCAACGGGAACGACATTCACCGTGCATCCCCCGAATCCGGCCCCTGTAAGCCTCGCCCCTATGGCACCATGCTCGCGGGCAATCGTGACCAGGACTTCAAGCTCGTCACAACTTACTTCATAGTCGTCGCGACAACTGGCATGCGACTCGTTCATCAATGCTGCAAATTCATCAAGAGCGCCGGAGGATAAAGCCGCGGCGGACCGTTCAACCCTGGCGGCTTCTGAAACGACATGGCGGTACCGTTGCCGGACTTTGAATCCCGCCGGCGGTTCGGTAACGACGGAACCGTCTTTCAGCGTGCAAAGGCGACGACGGACTTCGGATGGATCCTCCCTCAGCCGGAGGGCAATTTCTGAAAGGGAAAGCGGCAGTGTGCCGAGAGCCAGGCGTGCGTCCTGTTCAACCTCTTGTTCGGTACGATGAAGGAGGGAAGGAGCAAGATCGGAGAGAAGACGCGCCGTGATTGGTTTTCCGAGTTTCTTTGAGAGGGAGAAAGAAAAAAGTGCGGCAGCCAGGCGACATTCGACCACGCGCAGATTATACGCGTCCCGTCCGGATGCGCTCTTCGATGCCTGGACGAGACTGTTGCAGACCACGAAGGCAACACTTTCCGGCAGTTGGATGGATTCCTGCCGGAGCGGATAAAAGTTAATCTTCAACGCCTTCCCCGCATCCCCCAGGAGCGAGATCGCCTGATCCATGCCTCCCCCCTCCATCCCGACGTACCGCTCGGCGCGTGCAAGCTGGTCCGCCAGGAGCATCGGTTCAACGTTCTTGTGGTTGACGGCAAGGAACGCCAACCCCGATGCGACAACGAGAGCGGAAGAGGAAGAGAGTCCCGCCGAACCCGGAATCGTTCCACCAACGACAGCGCGAAATCCTTTGGCCGAACGCTCCTCAACGACCCCTTCGTGGATCAGTCCTTGCACAGCCGCCTTGACGTAATTTCCCCAATCCCCTTGCTTATACGGCGTGATCGTGCGTGAGGCGGTGAACGACCGTTCGCCGAAGGAGGTATCTTCATTGATGAGGTTGATCTCGTTGTCATCCGAGGGAGCGACGATGAACACGATATCCCGGTCAATCGTCATGGGAAGGACGGGGTAACCGTTATAGTCGGTGTGTTCGCCGATGAGATTAACGCGACCGGGCGCCCGGACGATTGTCACCGTCCCGGTGTCACCGTACCGGGTATGGAACAGATCGATGAGGCGTGTGTAGCGGATCAGGTGGGGAGGGAGTTCGCCTGCGCGGCAATGATAGACCGCCTGCAGCCGCTCCGAAAACTGTACGTCGGCATTCGAGATCAACGATGGGGTCTGGTTCTACTGTGAATGTACGCTCAATGGGTCCTTCCTTGTTCCCAAAGAGAAGCGGGAAAATTTTTCCCGATAAACTCCTGGACGCCGGGGATGTCCCCCTGATACGTCAAATCCGGAACATGCTCTTTCAACGGCAAGGCCTTGACGGAGCGGGGGAGTTCCTGCGACATCAGCGTTACCGCGGCGACCAGTTCTTTTTCCTGCCGCACGGGGTGGATGGGACATTCTTGAAGAAATGGGAACACCATGTCGTACTGCAGACGAAAGATGTTCATGCTGATGCGCAACGTTCCGTCTCTGTCGCGCAGTTTCTCAAGCTGTTCCGCCGGAGGTTTCTCAATAATTTCCAGCAGGTATCCCTCGGCATCTTTTTTTGTGACTCCGAACTGGGCGATACGCTTTTCGTCGAACTCCAGTCCCGACCGGTCATAGTCGATGAGACTGTTCGGCGCCCCGTCCCGGAGCAGCATCGTAAATGCGCGGATCGAGTACAGATTATCGCTGTTGCAGACGATGAAATCCCCGCCGGCCCAATCAGGCCGGGCTGAGAGCGCCTGATACAAAGCGTCTCCCGTCCCCAGGGGCTTCACTCTTCCGGGAGCAATCGATTGAACTGCATAGGAGATCGAGAGCCCGTGGAAAACATTCCCGCGATCCCGCCCCCCATAGTACGGCCGAACCGCATGATCGCGCTCCCCGATCACGAGAAGAACCTCCCGGAGACCGGCTTCACGTGCATAGTACAAGAGGTAGTCCAAAAAAGGTCGACCGTCGGCTCCCACACCAATCATTCCCTTCGTCCGATCGGTGGCTTGTTTCTCCAGTTCGTCACCGATCCTGGTCGTTGCCGGAATCTTCATGCGGGAGGAAATGCCCCCCGCCAGGATGATCAGGCGCGGATCATGCTGCGCCATCTATCCACCCCGGCGTTTTGCCGCGGCATATTCCGCCGCAAAAGCAGTCCCATCGAATCCTTCCTCCGACGGAACCTCCGACAGATAAATCTTTCCGCCATGCTGGCGCGAAAGCTTTGCAGCAATGTGGATCTTCACGGCCTCCAGGGGATCCTCAAGCGAATACTGAATCGTATTCCCCTTGATCAATTCGACGAACTTATGGAGGAACGGTTCGTACAAGCGCGCGGCATCAACTTTCATGGAATGCTGACCCGTGGTGGTATACAGATTCAACGTCCACTCATAAAAGGGCTGATGGAGCTGGAGAATCAGCACAAAGCCGTTGTGGTACGTAATCGAGAAAATCGCCGTTTTGTTCTCGGCGATATACTCGACGTAGTTCGCGCCGGTGCCAAGCACCCCCTGTGCCATTTCCATCGTATGAATGCCGTAACTGAAGAAATCGCCCGGGCCGGTCGCGACGGCAGAGACGATCTGGCCGAATGCGGCGGCTTCCGATCGGAAGATCGCGACCTCCTGTGCAAACCGGAGCGCCGAGCCGCCGTAAATGGGGGTTTTATGTGCCGCCTGGAGTTCCAGGAGTGCGTAAATGTCCTTCACCTTCCCCACAACCGGTTTATCGATCAACACCGGTTTCTTCGCCTCGACGAAGGGAAAGGCCTTGTCCACATGCTTGTCCCAGTTTGTTCCATGGATCATCGCGGCATCGACGTGTTCCAGCATGTCCTCGAGTTTTTTACAGACATGCGGGATGTCATTCTCTTTGGCAAACCGTTCATCGTACCCCTCCGGCCAGACATCGCGGCCATCCCAGAGGGCTGTTACTTTGACGTCGGGCAGGGAGTTGAGAATTTTGGTGAAGACTTTCGGATGCGATGTGTCGAGATCGACCAAACCGATGCGAATCATGAGTGACCTTTATGAGATTAATCGGGGAAACAATTTTGAACGGAGAAAATCGAACTGTGTTGCAATCAGAACACCCACGATGACGAGCACCGCACCTGCTGCATCAATCAGGGACATTCGCTCACCGAGCCAGACGATGCCCGCCACCACCGCGACCACCGGGATCACGTACGCCATCATCGAGAGAACGACGAAATCGACCCGTCGGAACAGCTCAAAGTACATCGTAAACGGAATGGCGGTGGCGAACAGGGAGAGGAAGAACAAGACTCCAAACAGCTCAGTGCTGGTCTCAAACCGGGGCAAGCCCCCAAAGAATGCGAACGGCAGGATGACGAGTCCGCCAAACAGCTGAAGATACATATTAAAGGAGGTGTTGTCCTTTCCCTTGAAATGCCTGAGCGAATACGATTGTGCGAAGCCGATGGAGACCGCGCTGAGCACCACTGCAAGTCCGCCGGCCAGCGCCCAAGCGTTCTCCGCATCCAATGGATCGTCGGAAAATAACACAATGATTCCGATAAAACCAAGAACCATCCCTGCGATTTTTCCCACATTCAACTGGTTCTGGCCGAGATAGAAATGTGCAAAGAGCGCAATGAAGAAAGGAACGGTGCTCTGCAGGATGGCGCCAAGGCCTCCACCGATGTACTGGAGCGCCCATACCGAGAGGGCCGTCGGGATACCGACCCAGAATGAGCCCACCACCAGCGCAGTTTGAAGTCCCTTCCGGTCATACCGCTCCCGCTCCGGCTTGCGCAACATCCAGAGATAGATCAGCGATCCGCCAAGAACGCATCGCAGGCTTGCAAGCAACATCGGGTCGCAGTACCGGAGACCGACGATCGTGACGGGCCACGAAAATCCCCACACAAGGGTCATAAAGCTAACGGTTGCGAGATCGGCAAAGCGGGGGCGCGTCGTCAAGGAGATTGTTTTCCGAATGGAGGTATGGGAATCAACGAAGGAGTATACGGAATATTGGCTTCAAGGGCTATGGTGCAGGCGGAGGATTCGCCGGAGGAGCACGCCGGTCTTTGCTGTGAGGAGTTCGGCAGCGTGGCGCATGGCATCGTGCGAGGTGGTGGAGCCATCGACGAGGGTTTCCAGATCGACCAGGAAGTCGCTGTTCACAAACCTGTTTCGTTCCCCCTGAAGCGCGCCGACAACGGCCGCAACAGGAATCCCTGCTCGTCGGGATCGGCCGATGACCCCGGCGAGAGCCTTTCCAAACTGAACCTGCTCATCGATCCTCCCTTCTCCCGTTATGACAAGGTCGGCCGAGCGGAGAATTTCATCGAATCGTGTGGCATCCAACACAACATCAATCCCTGGCCTCAGCTTCGCACCGCAGAAGGCGACCAGTCCGGCTCCCAATCCCCCCGCCGCTCCACCGCCGGGAATCGAAAAGACATCGACATGCAGGACGGTACGAAGACATTCGCCGTAATGATGGAGCGCCGAATCGAGAAGCTGTACATCCTCCGCCGTCGCTCCTTTTTGGGGACCGTAGACCGCACTGGCCCCCTCCTCTCCGCAGAGGGTATTATGGACATCGCACGCAACGGTCAGCGAAACATTCTTCAATCTTCCATCCATCCCACTAATATCGATGCTGGAAAGTTGTTGAAGCGCTGCGCCTCCTTGTTGCAGGGGGTGTCCACCACCGTCGAGCAGCTTCACTCCAAGGGCCTCCGCCAATCCTGCACCGCCGTCGTTCGTCCCGCTCCCCCCGATACCGAGGATGATCGAGCGCGCACCGCCATCAAGCGCCGCACGAAGAAGTTCCCCGACACCGTATGTTGTTGTGATCTTCGGATCGCGTCGATCGACCGGCACGAGCGAGAGTCCCGCGGCTTCCGCCATTTCCAGCATGGCTGTCGATCCGTCTGTGGAGAGCGCCCACCGGGCCTTTACCTTTTGACCGGGAAGCGGTCCGTGAACGAAGCTGTGACGGATCGTTCCTCCCATTGCCTGGGAGAGTACCTGGACCAGCCCCTCGCCTCCGTCGGAGACCGGGTGGCGGATAATATGAGCGTCCGGGGTGATCGCCAGAACGCCAAGTTCCATGGCCTCCACAGCTTCATGCGCTGTGAGAGAGCCTTTGAAGGAATCCGGGGCAAGAAGGATGGTCTTCATGCAACACCCGCCCCCTCAGGGAACAGGGGTGGATGGATCCATGCTGGTGGCGGACTGATCAACTGACACCGAAGCTGCCGTCTGCTTTCTTACGGCCCCTGGGTACCGGCTGTGATGTTTCCTTGTAGAGATAATCCTCAAACCCGGGGACGCGCCACTGGAAATCCGGATCGACGTACGGTTCGTCGTTCTCCCGCCCTTTCATCAACTGGATCTTCCGTTTTACCTGCTCCCCGAAGTTCTTATAATAAATAAACGTTGTCTCGCCGACGCCGGAGACGATCATCCAGTTGGTCTTCGAGGTTTCCCACAGATCGAGCAGGTCCTTCGCGTTCTCAATTTCATCAAGGACCATTTCCTTGAGCATCGCGCGTGACTCCCGGCGCTTCCGCTTGTCGGTTGTTTCAAGGTAGGTATGCACACCGGCGACCCAGGCGGTGACGTTACGCTGGGTTCGGTACCAGCAAAACAGCGCCCGCATGCGATCGTACTGGTCTTCCACGACGGCACGTTCAACATTGTTCGTTGCAGTCGCCCGCATCTTTTTCAACAATTTCAGTGCGGCTTCAATCTCCGGGAACAGATTCCGGTTCATAAGCCTGATGCATGTGTGGGCATGCTGCGGGTCGACAAGATCGAACCCCACGTCGTACCGGAAGTCAACACGGCAGCGGTTATGCGATGTGGCCAACAGGAATTTCTCGTAATACGCCCGGTCCTCCTCCGAAATTTTCTCGACGTTCGGGACGATCGGACGGGTCAACAAACGGTACCAAACTCCCCACGATGAATAAATCCAGATCGGTATGGGATGCGAACGAAGCGCCTCGTCGGAGTGTTTCCACACTTTGACGAGATCGGCTGCCAGCCGCGAGCCGATCCATTCCTTCGCCTTGGCAAGGAGGAACGCCTGCAGATCGAGATTTTTATCGGCCTGAAACGCACGAACGAGCTCCTGGTTAATATTGTACGGCGCGAAGGAGGGGGGAATCGTACCGCTGGTGTAGCATGGGGTCTCTACCCCAACTTTTGCCATGTCCTTGATTTTGTCGAACACCAGCCATGGAAACGTAATTCCCAGCAGCGGTTCGTGGTTCCACCCGAGGCCCGGATTAAAATAGACATCGGCACGCGATCCCTTTTTCTTCAGCTCGCTGATCAACGGCTTCTCGGCATCGGCGAAACGGTTGTGGAGTGCCGTGCCATGGATCTCGCGGGCTTCTTTGTATTTCGGATGTTTGTACGCGAGCTTCCAGCCTTTCGTAAGAAGAGAGGAAACCTCCA
Source organism: Bacteroidota bacterium (assembly GCA_040882165.1). Taxonomy (GTDB): domain Bacteria; phylum Bacteroidota; class Ignavibacteria; order UBA10030; family UBA10030; genus UBA6688. The sequence goes on along the minus strand of JBBEBV010000008.1, from coordinate 36,715 downwards.
CATCCAGGCCGTCGCCCAGCTGCGCCCAGATATAGTCATGTTCCGCCCAAAACGGCTCCAGCCGGATCAGAGTCCGAAAGCGCGGGTTGACCTTTCTCCCGGCGTCTCGCAGAATGCGCATGTACCGCATCAGGTTGTTCGCCGCCGATTCGGCAATCTCCTTATCCCCTTTCCATTCCCGGATCACATAGCCGCCGCCGTTGCGTCCAACGTAGAGGGAGTTCGTATATTCGAACCCCGCGCCGCTGTCGTTCGACCAGATGGAGATGTAGTCGATGGTCGGCACTTCCCGCAGCAGGTTCTCCATGAGCTCAGCATAGTGTTGTTGAACAACCGGATGCGCGATGGAGAGGTTAAAACGCGGATGCCAGCTTCGGATGGGATGGTCCACACGAGCGCCCCGCAGCATGGGGTAGCGTTGGAGAAGATTGTCCGGTACCGACCGCGGCTCGAAGCAAACGAGTCCCGGGGCGAGACCATACTTCTCCGCCAGTTCCGCGTTCGTCTTCAGAAAGTTCAGGTTTGCCTGGAGATAATCGTCATCATAGTATCCATTGTTCAGCTTGCTGGTGACAAACTGATCCAGCGACGGGCAATAAGTGTAGAACCGGTGAAGCAATTCTCCCTGCGGGCCCCGTTCGAACGGGACGGGCATCGCGAGGCCGTTGACTTCAACGTGTGAGAAACCGAGCCGTGCAAGATTGCGCACGTACTCGTCTCGATCGAAATTGCGGACGGTCCGCCCGTGTTGGGTGAGGAACACATCATACGCCGGCCGCATGTTCGGGAATGTCGGAACCACGATCTTCCCCGCCGCAAAGACCGAAAGCGGCATGGCGGCCCAGTCGCCTGACACAAACGTACACAAATAATAAAGGAGGTGCGGTTTGGAGGCAAGCACTTCCACCCCACCTCCTTCGGACACCCGCGCCATGATCCAATCTTTCCCACCGGCCAACGAGCGATGGATTGTTTTCCATTCTTTGTTGTCCGGGACGACCGCAATGCGGAGGGTGCCTCTGGGGGCGTTCAATCCCGCAGAGCGTTTGATGGCCGCCCCCGGACTGAAAGCTGCCTGGAGCTCCCGGGCAACCGTTTGCTCTACCAGAAGGTTGGGAGAAGTATATTGAATCGTACGGACTTGGGAAAGGGCGTCGCGTAATGTGGACATTCTAAACCTCAATCCTGTAGTGTGGTGAGTGATGAAGGGAATTTACAAAAAGTTTGGTTCGCTTTAGACCTTCAAGATTCTTGTCAGAGACCGTAGCTTGACGGAGTGAAGAGGTGACCGTAGCGATCGATCATCGAGTCCATGATCCCCCCCTCCCCGGCCGGGAGCGCCTCCAGGGCAGACTCGATTTTGTCAAGCCATTGGTGTTCTTTCGGCGAGAGAGCCAGGGTTTTGTCCCGAACAGCATCACGAATGACATGGAGCGCTTCCAATGCCGCTGCGATTGTCTGCCGATAGTGCGTACGCTCCCGCACGATCGCCGAGGCAATGCGGATCGTGGATTCAGGGGACAGTACGAGAGCCTGCGCACTGAGATGAATATCCGACTCGACCAGCATCCGTTGATAGGTCCGTTCCGATCCGGTTGAAAGGGCGGCATTGAACAACCGGCAGTCGTACGTCAGGAGCTCCAGGAACACTTCCGGGGCTGGACCGGACAAAAGGCGGACATTTTGCACGGATTCGTTGCTCCAGAGGTCGCACATCGCCGCCGCCACATTGCCGACGGGACTGAAATGGGCACAGCTTGCCGACTTCCCCTCCATCGCAATCGGCGCACCGGTGATGGCTTTGAGAATCGGTCCTTCGTACGCACAATCCTTCGAGGGCCCGAAAGCACCACACTCGTACGCAACAAGGCTTCGGACGGCGCTTGCCCCCCGGACCATTGCGGCAAACACTTCGGGGAGCATTCCCTGCGACGACAACTGCATGGCCGTATTGGCAAACCCACAGGCGGAATCCCCGCCGGGCACAACTCCGTGCGCCGTACAAATCGAAACGATTTCCTTCCAGAGAAACTGCATATCCCGCGGGGCAAGGACACCAAGTGCAAACATCACCCCTTCCACGTCGCCATACATCATCGCCTCATCGTTCAGCTCCTTGCCTCCCACCGATTCAATGGAGAGAACGTGCGCTCCGGCCAGGGCACATGCTTCAAACGAAGTCAGCAACGTTTCCCATTCGTTGCCGGTCCGCAACAGGGGCGGACGAATGGCATCGCGGATATCGGTCGGGGTGACGCGTAGAGCGCACGGCAGGCCGTCGACTTCATGGGCTTTCTTGAGATGGCTGTCGAGAACCCGCGTGATCTGGGCCCCCCACTCAGGCCGTTCCGTCATGGGAGGAAGCAATTCAAACTCGATCATCAACCCCGGAAGATGCAGACGCTTCGCGGTCCGACGGATCATCTCTCCCATTTCGTCATACTGGTTGACGATGGAACTCCAGCTTTCCTCCTCGATCAACATGGTGGGGAGCGTGAAATTCAATTCCGGGTACACGGCTCCGGCACCCAGCTGCAGGCCATAGCCGCAAGAAACCGGTTTCGGCACACGACCGAACATCAACTCCTCCGGACTCCTGAGGGCCAGCGTTGAGTATGGTTTCCCGGCTTCCTGCGTCGGCATGGATGTCCTCAGGCGGCGAGCAATTCTTTGACTTTATCGACGGCTTTGACGGCGTCACGGGCATAGGCATCCGCTCCCACCTCATCCGCAAATTTCTGACTGACGGGGGCTCCCCCTACAAGAATTTTCACGTTGGCACGTACCCCGGCAACCGTAATGGCATCGATGGTGGTCTTCATGTGCAGCATGGTCGTGGTCAGCATGGCCGAGAGGCCGAGGATCGCCGGCTTGTGCGTCTGAATCGCCTCTACGAATTTCTGGGGTTGAACATTTAACCCGAGATCGACGATCTCGAACCCCGCCCCCTCGAGCATGATGCCCACCAGGTTCTTGCCGATATCGTGCATATCCCCTTTCACCGTTCCCATCAGGATCTTCCCGCGTGATTCGACCCCATCTCTCACCAGGTGTGGTTTCAGGATCTTCAACGATGCGTGCATAGCGCTGGCGGATTGCAGCACCTCAGGGAGGTACATTTCTCCCGATCGCATTCTTTCACCTACGACGGTCATCCCTGCAACGAGACCGTCGTTCAGGATGGTTTGCGGCGTGGCCCCTTTGTCCAGCAGTTCCCGTGTCAATCGCGCGACATGGTCGGAGTACCCGTTGATAAGTTGTTCGGCGAGTTCCTGTAATTCTTTCATCGTTTGTTCCTTTTTTGAATCATCGAGTGATTACTTCAAGGGGTAGCGTCCATAAGTTTTTGCCACCTCAACAAGGGCAAAGAGGTTTTCGTCGGGTGTATCCCTTCCACATTGATCGCCGGTGGCAAGGATGAATCCCCCGCCGTGGGCTGCCGCATCGATGCAAGCTTTTGCCTCTCGCTCGACATCCTGCACGGAACCGTTGAGCATGGTTTCAAAGGTATTGACGTTCCCCTTGAGACAGAATTTGTCGCCAAACTTCCTCTTCACTTCGGCCAGATCGACGTCTCCCCCCGGTGGGCGCTCCAATGGCTCCATCACGTTCACATCGGAATTGAAATAATTGATCTCCACAATCTGTCTCGAACGTCCGCAGGTATGCTGGTGACAAATAACGTCTGCCTCCTTGCAGAGTGAAGAAACGAGCTGAATTACCGGCAAATCGAACTCTTTATAGATCCTCGGGGAGCTCAGGCTCAGGGAAGATGACGATCCGGCGAGGAGGATCTCGTCGGGCCGGTCCTGCAGAATGCGTTTTGCCGCCTTCTCGACGAATGCGAGGTAGAACTCTTTAATCCGTTGCATCTCCCCGGGATGTTGGAAGAAATCCTGTATGGCCTGCATCGACCCCCCGTCCCTCGCCCAGACCCAGAATCCCATGAAGGTTTCGATGGCAACACCGTAAATGCCGAGATCGCCGATCCTTTGCCTGTTCTTCGTGAGCCCATCCAGTCCCTTTTGCTCCATATACCACTTGAGTTTCGGAAAATCCTGCGCAATATCTTTGATGATTCCGGTTTGCGACCAGGGAGGATCGTTGTTCGGGTAACAAACAATTTCCTCCAACTCACCAAACGGCGTCTCGATCCATCGCCGAACATGCACTTCATCGTTCAACGATTCGATGATTTTCTTCTGCCATGCGGGTTCCTCGTACATGGTTGCGTTATCATAAATGTACCAGCCATCCATGCCGAAATAGCGTACCGCGTCCACATACGCCTCGTCGAGTGATGGATTTTCATGGAGGTAGATGTCCCAAAACGGTTTCCCCGTGCGACGGGCCGGAACCATGTTGGAAATATCGGGCATGACCGGCACCCGGTCGGGCGTGCCGCGTCGCATCGCTGTCAGAATTCGATTCCTTGCAGTCATGGGTTCGTTCAGGCTCAGCCTTTCTTCGAATATTCCTCAACTGCCGTCTTGATGGCCAGCAGGTGTTCCAACGGTGTTCCAAACGGAGCAACGGCCGTCCCTAGTATGAATCCGGGATATCCTTTTCCTTCGTCCAGGCAAGCTCTTGTTCGCGCGCGGAGCTTGTCCGGAGTCGTTGTGATGAAATCGGATGAATCAATGTTTCTGCGGAATGCCCGGCGTGCTGCCGAGCATCGTAAAAGAAATTCACCGGCATCTGCAGGATAGTCACAGAGAATATTGTTGCCCCCGGTTTCCAGGTACGGTTCGAGAATGTCCGTGGTATTTCCACCGACGATCAAGGGGACGTTTTTCACGCCAAGCATTTGGAGTGAACGAATGAGTTCCTGGGTCGGCTTCAGAACAAAGTCACGATACATGTCCGGCGAAATCAAGGCGGGGGAGGACTGTGAGTCAAAAATCACAATGCCGCAACCGATTCTGACGAACGCGGTTGCATACTGTTGAATCACTTCGGCGCAGAATTTCATGACTTCATGGACGAGGGCCGGCTGGGTGATGGTCAGCATGAGAAAATTCTCCGGTCCGACGAGGCTGGCCGCCATGGAAAACGGTCCGGACACCGCTCCCCGCACCGGTATCTCTTTTCCCAGCGCCTGCACAATATTCTTCGCCACCTCGACATTCACCGGCATCCTGCCATCCTTTGAAGGATCGGGCATGCGAAGGCTCCCCATATCATCATCACCGTGATACAAGACCGTATCGGGCTCGATTGCAGGGACGGAAGTCTCCCCCTCTCCGTAGTACCGTACTTGACAGCCGACAGCTTCGGCCTCGACGTTGTAGACATCGATGCCAACGGTGAGAGCATCGGGATGGATGGACTCATATTCTGCGAGCAACGCTTCCGTGAACAACTTCACATCCCGGCATACAATGGATGGAGTGGAGTGAACAAACCAGGCTTTGTGTTCATAGATCGCCGGGACAAATGGAACGCGGTCGGACGCGCGGCAGTCCATTGCATCGTTGAGTCTGTTATTCATTAGTGGCATTTCGTTTAATAAACAATACTACAAACAGTATTCCAGAGAACAAGGACAAAATGGGTTAATTAATGGAGTCTTTGAGCACGAATCTGGTGCTCGAGGTCAAGGATTTCCTGGATTCCGGAATTTGCCACCCCCCACTTTTGCGCATTTGCAGCCCCGGCCGCAATTCCGAACGAAACGCATCGCTGGAACTTCCACCCCTGGTTGAAGCCGTACACGATACCCGCCACCATCGCATCGCCGGACCCAATCGGGTTCACGGTCCGAACGGCAGGGGGCGTCATCTTCCAATAGTGTCCCCGGATCGCTGCGTAACATGGCTGTGCACCGTCAGTGACGATCGCATACTGAATCCCCATGCCCAGAAGATGATTGAGCGCCTTCACAAAGTCATCATCGCTTTGCAGGGAACCGCCGAAGGTTTGTTCAAATTCCTCCTTGTTCGGTTTCACCAGCGAAGGAACAGCCCGCAAGGCAAGCCTGAACGGTTCGCCGTACGAATCAAGAACGCTCATGACGCCGTACTTGTGCGCAGCGAGGACCGCTTCATAATACAAGTCGTCCGCTTCCGAGCCGGGAGAGCTCCCGCTGCAAACAATCCAGGAACTCTTTGGGAAAAGGGTGTGGAATTTTTTACCGAGCTCGTGAACCCGTTCGATGGGCACTTGCCGGGCGGGCTCAAAGACCGCCGTGGAGGTTCCATCGGCTTCGAGATAGGTCACCCCTTCGCGCGTTGGAACATCGGCCTGAACAAAATCGGCTTCGATCCCTTCCTGCCGCAGCAGGTCCAGAACTTTGGACCCCACCTCGCCCCCCATGAATCCCGTTGCCACGGATTGAACGCCGAGGAATTTCAGTTGCCGGGCGACGTTGACTCCCTTGCCTCCGGCGATGCATTCCATGGCCGTTGCTCTGTGTATCGCGCCGCGCACAAACGTATCAATGCGCACGGTTTTGTCAAGCATCGGGTTCAAGGTGACGGTGGTGATCATAGGATTGAGGTCAACAGGCGATCCGCTCCGTCTTATTTCAGAAGTTTCAAAGCTTTGAGAACCGTCTCATCCTCATGGACAATGGCACAGAGAGCAGCAATCAGTTTTTCCATCTTTGGATGTTGCCAGACGTTCCTGCCGAATACGATGCCCGCTGCATTTCCCCCGACACAGTCATGGGCAAACTGGAGCAGTGCCTGATCGCCTTTCCCCGATTGGGGCCCGCCGGCGACAATGACTTTCGCGCCGCACGTATCGACAACAGATCGAAGATCGCGTGGACTTCCGGGATAGCGTGTCTTGACGATATCGGCCCCATGCTCTGCGGCGATGCGCGAGACGTTGAGCGTTTCCTCTGCGATGGTTCCCCCTTTTGCCTTCACGCTGAAGATCTCCCGCTCAAAGTGATTGTTGAGCAGACTCGGCGGCAGGACCTCCGAGATCAAGGGCAGGCCGCACCGATTTGCGGCCTCGACGGTCCGGCCCAGTCGCGCGAGCGATTGCGCGTCGAATGCCGTACCGACAAAGCTGAAGACAATTCCGGCATCCACACCGAGAGACGCGGCGTACCCGGGGCTCACCACCGGCTCATAGTCCCCCGCGACGGGAGTATACTTCGTAAATCCGCCATCCAGCCTCAGCACCACACCAAGGTCACCCAGCGCCGGAACGATTGTCGCAAGAACACCGGGCGTCACCAGTACAGCATCGGCAGGGGTTGAAGCTATCCGCTCCGTGAGACGACGGGGGTCTTGAAGACCGTCCGGCACCCCCCCGTACTGACCGTGATCGAATGGAATAATAACTGCGCGTGGATGTTTCCAGATTCTTCGCAAACGTAATTGTTTTCCGAGGTTCATGGACTCCTGCCTGCACATCAGTGATTATGAATGGATGGGTGCTCTTGTAGCACTTATTTGACGGGGACTGTATCCTCCCAATATCTCCACTTCGTGACAGCCGTCCGGGGAGCTGCTCCGTCCAGTTGGAGGCCATGCATATTGGGGAGAGCTTCCATCAGCGTCTTCCCCTTGTGGAGCACTTTCAGCACGTTCGATGCGGAATAGGAGACAGAGCTCCTGGAGACGGTCGCAAAGAAATAGTGCGCATCGGTTTCAAAATCACCATACCCGGCTTTCCCGAGGGAATAGAGATACCGCGGGCGGATGTTCTCCCGCGCAATTTCGCTCTCAAGGTCGATCTTGATGCCGAGGTACGATTTTGCTCCGCCACGATCGATCTCCAGCCCGACCGCTTCGTAGGGATTGGTTCCTGGCAGCACTTTGACTTTGCCAAGGAGCTCCTCCGGGTTTTGCTTCCGATCGTGCGGAATCAGGACTGTTATGAAGACTTCCGTATCACCCGTCTTGTACTGGCTGGAGATGGTTTGGTAGATTGCCTGCTCGGTCCGCCAGTTACGACTGATCGGTTCAACACCGGACGTTTTCGCGTAAGTTTCCGGGAAATGAACGAAGAGAGACCGTTGGGTGGGAAACCGGAACGATCCGATGGAATCGGTCGCGATATCGAAGTACTCCTTCCCACGGACGAGCAGGTTGTTCGTGTGCCAGAAGTTGGTAAAGGTGAAATAGTCGGACTTCAGAGCCTTGATCCCATCAACGACGATAAAGAAGTCGTCTTCCTTTACATACGTGATGATCCTGTCCCACTGGTAACCGAGGTTGTCGTCGATCAACCGCGTGCGGCTCATATCGACCTCCCGGAGGTTGAGAAAATCGACTTTCATCGTCCGAACTGCGCGGTAGGCTCCCGAATTCTGGACAAACTCCAGGACCGATTGGTTCTGGTCGCGCTTGTTCTTGCGCGCAACGATCCGGTTGTGAAAATAGTCCTGCCGCCAGGATCCAAACTTGCCGCTCGGCAGGTCGCTCCGGTAATCCGCGTCCGTGAGCAGGACCGAGCCTCTACTCATGAGAAGTCCGATGTTGTTTTCATCGGCATGGCCGTGATGCATTTTTTCTTCTTCCACGGAGATTGTCTGTCGCAGGTACTCCCGGTACAGCCATCCTCCGTCCCCTTCATCACGATAGTTCAGCAGGAGATAGGTGCTCGCTTCATCCCAACCGTTCCGGAACACGACTTTCTTTCCGATCATATCTTCCAGCACCTCCCGGCTCAGCGTGGTTGGCCGCCTGGAGGCGACCGTCTCGTCCGTCCAGCGATACGCATCGGATAGGTAGTATCCCTCTCCGACACCGAGAGTATCACGCCCCTTCTTCAATGTTTCGAGCGTGGTTTGAGCTGCCCACTTCATCTCGGGATCCTTGTAGACGGTCGCCCCTTTTTCAAACACACCGACAAAGCGTAACCCTTCCACACCCGACCACCATCGTGAATCACCGAACTCCGGCACCGTGCCATTCGGACTGATCAGGCTGACAAAATAGTCGAGATAGTACTTCGTCAGGGGTGAACGAAAGAGCTCTGTTACCTGAGCCGCTTCGGCGTAAGAATATAGCGACATCAGCCAGACACTATGATAGCCTGTCGCATCCTCGACCTCCCATTGCTTCAGGTTATCGGAAGCGATGGTTTCGGCCATCTGTTTCCATTTTTTTGCGCTCGGGTGATTCGGCATGGCCAGGGAGGCATAGATCAGGCATTCGGCCCGCAGCATCGCCCGGTTATGCGTTCCCCATTCGGGAAAATGAAAGATAAAATCGGCGCTTTTTGAAACATCCTCCTCGATCCTCTTCCTCATCTCTGCATCCAATACCCCGCTGTCCTTGATCCTCAAATAGGCACGGATATAGGGGGGCATGATGAAGAAATTGGAGATGGCCGGAACCCCGTTGACATATTCCGCGCGTGTTTTCTCGAAACCCTTGGGAAGAACGTTCCGCAAATCTCCATACTCTGCAAGGAGCTTCGCGGTACGTTCTGCATAGATCCGTTCCCCGGTCTCTTCGTACATAAAAGAAAGCGTGCCGGCAAGATAGATCGGACCGCCCGGGGAGTTATAGCCCCAGAGCACATTCGGTTCATGAGTCCGTTTCCATTGTTCGATCGAAGCGGGATGGTCCCTCCACCCCTTCTCCACGGCCTTCCTTATTTCTTCAAGATAAATTGCCTTTTGGGCATTCACCATGGTGGAACAGATCAACACGAGCATGAACATTCGAACGATGGTCATCTTCCGTCTACCTTTCCTTGAGTTGATTTATACACAGCGAGACCCCCCTGGTCCAGAGCGGCGCAGAGTGAAGCGACATCTCCGATGGATTCTCCAAGACCGGCGGGAACGATCTCACACGCACGCACAGCCGCCGGAAGCGCCTCGTCCCGAACAACAGCCTGCACGAAAGGCATGAGAGCATTGTTCACCCGCATGCCGAGTCCCCCCAGGATGATCCGTTGAGGATTCAGCATATCGATCAAAAGTGCGAGCCCGCGGCCAAGCCAAAATCCTGACTGTTCAAAGACCTGCCGCGCTTCGGGTGAACCCGCTTGCCATGATCGGTAGACATCTGCAACTGTTGCCGATGCGTCCCATTTCCCCGGGAAAAGATGGTGGGCAAGTTTCATGATGCCGGTCCCGCTTCCGAATCCTTCGAGGGAACCTGATTTTCCATAACACAGCGGGCCGTTTTCCGCTATACGAATATGGCCCATCTCGCCGGCCAGATCGTTCGCGCCCCGATACAGCCGACCGTTGAGAATCAATCCGGCACCAAAGCCGGTCCCCATTGTAATAAACACCACATGGGAAAATCCCTTCCCCGCTCCAAAATACCACTCAGCCAAAGCGCCAGCGTTCCCGTCGTGTTCAACGTATACAGGGAGTGAAAACTCCCCGGCGAGCATCTCTTTCAGCGGGATGGCATCCCACCCTGGTAAATTCGGCGGTGAGTAGATGATGCCACGCTCGACATCAAGCGGACCGCCGATCGAAACGCTGATCGCGACGACGGGTTTCGGGGCGCCGTGAAGCGCTTCCCGTGCAACATTCGAGAGTTCTGAAAAGACCTTTTGAAACCCACGTTGAGGCGCCGTTGGAAATTCCTTGCGCCACCGGATAGCACCGTCGCGCGTTCCCAGGACGACAGCCGTCTTCGTACCTCCGATGTCCAGTCCGAGGATCACAGTGTAAGGAACCGTTCAACAATATGAACAGCCTGTTGTAGTTGTTTCAATTCAATGTACTCGGAATCCGTATGAGCTTGAGCGATATTCCCCGGGCCAAAGACCACTGTCGGGATGCCGGCAGCCGCATAGATCCCTGCATCGGTTGCATACTGCGCCGATTCGATAAGGCTCTCTCCCAGAACCTCTCTGACGGAGGCTGAAAGCTTTTGAACCACCGCCGCGTTTTCCGGGACATCCATGCCAGCCACGGAGAGATACGGCTCCTGAAATTCCCAATCCGGCAAATCGTGCAGGAGTGACCGGATAGGATCAAGAATACTTCCGGCCGTTTCGCCCGGCAGGGAACGCCGGTCAATCTCGATCCAGCACCGATCCGGCACAACGTTGACGGCTTGTCCCCCTTCAACAACCCCTATGCTCAATGTCGGTGTCCCAAGCCCCGCGTGGGGGGACTGCTGCAATAATGTCTCTGCGTACTCCTCCAGTCGGGAGATCAGCCTGGCCATTGTGTAAATGGCGTTTTTTCCTCGCTCCGGATAGGCGGAATGGGCAGCCACGCCCCGGGTCGTGGCTTTCCATCGTGTAACGCCTTTGTGTGCGCGAACGATCCGCAATTGCGTTGGCTCACCGGCTATGCCTGCGTCGGCCTTCAATCCTTGCGCCGCGGCATACTTCGCGCCGGTGAAGCGGTATTCTTCATCCGAGACGAAAAGCAGGACAACGTTCTGCCCCAAGGAACCCCGGGCAAGCACGTTGAGGACGGCCTGGAGGAAGCAGGCCATCGATCCCTTGGTGTCACAGGAGCCCCGGCCGTAAAGTTTTTCATCCCGGATGATTGGATCGAACGGCTCGACAGCCATGTTGTCCGCATGAACTGTGTCAAGATGCGCTTCCAGCAGGATAGTCTTTGATGCCCGTGCATCCACGTACGCAAGAACGTTCGGCCGTCCGGGGGCCACTTGTTGGAGCTGGACATCGATTCCGGACTTCTTGAGAAATCCGGCAAGATACTCCGCCAGTGCCTGCTCAGAGTATTCCCTCCCCGAGCGTGTGCGTCCCATCGGATTCATACTGGGGATGGCGACAAGGTCTGCCAGAAGCTTCACTACCGGTTCCATCGTATTCCCTGGTTTCCTTGTTACGCGCCCAAAGGCAAAATTCTGAAATAGTGGATTGGGAGAATCGTTGGGAGAATCCGGTTCCGCCTTTTCCAGCGCGGGATCCAATCGGTGAAGGAGTTCTCCATGGAATTATTCAAGGATTGCAAGCACGCGGGCCGGAGCCCCATCGCCGTCCCGGATGAGCAACGGTGCTGCAATCAGTTTGATCATTCCCTCCTGAAGCTGGGACGTGTGGTTGATATTCGTGACGAGCGGAATTCCCTTCCTCAGACAAATGTAGTGAACGTCGAGGGTGTACGGCGTATCGGCAGCCAGGATGGGGACCTCCATCTCGACAAGGAACTCCGCTCCTTCCGCTGACAACGGGGGATAGGTTTTGTAGTAATCTTCCTTCCCAAAGTGAACATCCCAGCCCGTTTTGATCACCACCCCGAGCCCTTTGCGTTTGAGTTTTCCCTGCAGCTCAGCCCTTGTAATTTCCTTGCGTGGTTCGCGGGGGGTGAAGTCAAGCACCTGCGCCTCCTTCACCCAGAGCTTCGGGTCGTACTGATCGATCCGGGGCGCCCCCTCGAACACATGGCTCGGCGCGTCAATGTGCGTTCCCGTGTGTGTGCCGACACTGACCCGCGTCACTTCACAGCGATGATCACGGTAGTTCGCCGTTTTCACCAACTCTGTTTTGGGATGCCAGGCAAAGTACACCGGAACAGAATCCGAAAGGGGATGTGTCAGATCAAGAATTCTCATACGTCGGCATCCTTCATGACGGATTCGCCCGGGCGTGTCTTGGGCTTTGCCTCTTCCATATCGGGAACCCAGATGATCGCCTCCACCGGGCATGCTTCAAAACACAATCCGCACCCGGTGCAATTTTCGGGGATCACGAGCGCTGTCCGGTGATACTTGTGGCCGGGCCGGGACTCCATCACCAAGGCATCGAAGAAGCAGACGGGCACGCATCGATCGCACGCGATACATTTCTCTTCGACGACGAGCGCGACCGGTGGAAACTCTTTGCTGAACGGGGGTGGAATCGGATCGAGCCCGCGATATTTGGAGTCAGGAGTGGCCATGGTCTTCCACGGGTTTCCACACATTCCGGGCGCCGGTCTTCGGTTCCCCCGACCATCGGACAATATCTTCCGGCAGGGTCATTGTTTTCAGGGCCTTTCCACGGATCTCTTCCAGGGAATGAATTCCTTTTCGCTGCATATACGCAGCAAGATCGGCATGGATTTGGGCTATCGATTCCCACCCATTGACCAAGATCACCGAAAGGATCTGCACCGTGCTGGCTCCCAGCAAAACATATTTAATGATATCCTCGGCCGACGTTGCGCCGCCCGTGGCGCTGATCGGGATCTTGATGGATTGGGCCGCTTCCGCGACATGCCGGAACGTATAGTACTTTGCCCATGGTCCACCCACCCCGGCATAGTAGCCATGCAGAATCGGTTGTTGGGTCTCAATGTCGACATCGAATCCCCGGATACGATTACAGAGCGTTACGGCCGATGCACCACACCGCTCCGCGGCTTTGCATTGGTGAATGACATCCGGTCCCGCACCAAGTTTGACAAGAACCGGAATCCGGAGGGCCTTCACGACGGCGTCGATGGCGGCAACGAACGTCGTCTCAAAGTCCAGGCTCCCCGGCCGGTGCGGCGAAGAGATGTCAAGCTCCACGGCATCCGCACCGCTCTCCTGAACCTTGAGCGCGAGTTCCTTCCAGTCATCGGCAATATCGGCGAAGATACTGCCGACGATCGGTACCGTTGCGTGATCTTTACAGGCTTGTATGAAATCCCAGTAATCCTGAAGCGTGCCACTGTATCCCTGTTCGTAGGAATACAGTGTAAAGTACTTCGAGCGGCCACTGATCTGTTTGTCCCAGTCGAGAAGCTTGTAACGCGGTCGTGGCCAGTAGCGCATGTGGTCGTACTTGTCCGAACACACCGTTTTGAGCACGATGGCTCCGATATGCTGCTCCTCAGCAAGCGCGACCTGGTTTACGTCATGACTCGCAGGCCCCGATGCAATAAGTAACGGGCTTTGCAGCTGCAGCCCAAGGAACGATGTTGCCAGTGTCATCGTACCTCCATACCGCCGCCTGATGGCGGAAGTTGAATGCCTTCACCGGCTTTGAACTTGCCGGGAATGGTCACGGGGAGTTTCCCCGTGGTTCCCACCGAACCGATGAGTACTTTGGCGACCGCTTCTTCGGACTTCCGCCACCCGGAGTACGCAGCAATCATGACGTCCGTGGAAGGGAGCTTGCCGAACACATACGGATCGCCGAACGTTACCATCGCCACCGGCTTTCTCCGGGATCCGAGGGCCGTGATGAAATTCCGGATTTGTTTCGAGAACCCGGGCGTCCCCTTCCATGATCCAACCGACAGATAGATCCCCACCACCACAATATCGGATGAGGAGAGTTGTTTGAGCACGCGCGCAATCTCTTCGCTTCCCGTGACATTCGAAAGCCTGGAGAGCATCGCTGTGGAATCGCGTGCCTGCAAAACGGAGTGCAACGCTTCACCGATCTGTTTGTCCGGTTCATCACTGATCGTCACGACATGCACCTTGGTACCGACTTTCAGCGGAACCGTGTTCTTTCCGTTTCGCAAGAGTGTCACGGAGGCTTGAAAGGCCGATGTCGCCAAGGCCTCCGATTCGGGGGCCGCGACCTCCCCGGAGATCGCTTGAATATCGACAAACCGATTGCGGTCCAGACCCACCCACGACTTCGCCTCAAGAATCCTGCGGACCGATTCCTCCAACCTCGTAGAGCTGATTCTTCCCGATTGAACAGCGGAGAGAACCCCTGTGTACGCCTCCCGAAAATCCGAAGGGACCAACACGACATCAGCGCCGGCTTCGATCGCCAGCACAGCAGCCTCCCCGGCGGTATAATGATCGGTGATCCCCTGCATGGTCATCCCATCGGTAATGACAAGACCCTGAAAACCGAGGTTTTTTCTCAATAAACCAGTAAGAATTGCCGGCGAAAGGGTGGCGGGACGGCCTCCCGGATCGAGTTGAGGGAGAGCAAGGTGGGAAGTCATGACAGCTTTCGCTCCTGCCGCGATCCCGGCTTTGAACGGCACCAACTCCACTTTCTCAAGCCTCTCCCGATTAAACGGGAGGACCGGTAATTTCATGTGCGTATCCTCTTCCGTGTCTCCGTGACCGGGAAAATGTTTGAGGGTCGCCAACATTTTCTCCTCCTGCAAACCCCTGACGTAGGCCTCCACCATTGCTGCGACCCGGTCCGGATCTTCTCCGAACGAGCGTGTGTTGATGATGGGATTTCTTGCATTGTTGTTGACATCAGCTACGGGGGTGTTGGACCAGTGAATTCCCACCGCCCGCGATTCGCGCGCGGTCACACGACCAAATTCGTACGCATGCTTCACATCGCCCGTTGCTCCGATTCCCATCGCCGATGGGAACACCGTTCCTCCGCCACTGACGTACCGGGGTAACTCGGGGGCCCGTCCGCGCACCCAACGGTACGGGTGAAGGAACCAAAGCCCTCCTTCAAGGTCGGCATTGATGAGAAGGGGTGTTCGGGAGAGTTTTTGCAGCGCGTTGGTCATCAGTGCAATGTCGGATACGGTCCCTCCGGCAATCACAAATCCTCCGACGTGATGCCTGATGACCCGCTCTTTCGCGAGGCGATAGTTTTCGCTCTCGTGGTGGGAATACACCGCAATGAGGTCCGCAATGAATAACTGTCCCACCTTCTCCTCCAGGGTCATGGAGGCCAGGGTCGACTCAACCCAATTTACATTCTGGGCACGGGTAGACATGGAGATCAGAAGTAAAATACTGATGATGGATGGATGAACGAATCTCAAGAGTACTACGACCTTGATCGTTTGAGGACGCGTGATCAGGAAAACGATTCCTTCCGCACTTCGAATTTTTTTATTTTTGATTCAGAAACCGTATGACAATTTCCCGCACCGGGAGGGATGGTGATCCATCCATCCTTGACTTCGATCAACGGTTCGATGATGTCGTCGACGAACCACCGCGCGGAAGACTCGACATCTGTCGGATAGGCGAAATTGGGAAGCGTGGCAAGGTGCACGGTCTGCGCGCCGCCGATTCCAAGTTCCGGCATCGTTCCCGCCCAGACAGGGACCCCTGCATTGGCACAGATATCGTGAATTTCTTTCGCATGCATCAATCCACCGACCCGTTGAATCTTGATGTTCACAATTTTACAGCTCTTCATTTCGATTGCCCGACGGACAGTCGCGGAATCTTTGGCCCCTTCGTCCAGGCAAACCGGGGTCCGGACCATGGCCTGCAACGCTGCATGCCCCTCCAGGTCCTCTTTGGGCAGCGGTTGTTCGATCATGATAAGTTCAAAGTCGTCGAACGCCTGGAGGTGGTCCAGATCCTTCTGCGTGTAGGCGCAGTTTGCATCGACCATGAGGGGGATCCGACCGAACTCGCCCCGCACCGCGAGCAACGGTTCGATGTCCCATCCGGGCTGAACCTTGATTTTGACCCGTTTATAGCCCTCACCAAGGTACCGTTCGATCGCTGCAAGGAGTTTGTCAATCGTCGGATAGATCCCGACCGCCAGTCCGGACTCCACACTTCCCTTCGTTCCACCCAGGGTCCGGAAAAGAGGCTCGTTCCCCTTTTGAGCTTTGAGGTCCCAGAAGGCAGTTTCAAGACCGGCCCGTGCAAATGGACTTGTCTCTGATCCATCAAGCAATGCGTTGACCTCCTCAAGGGAATCAGGTTTTCGTCGGAGGATCTCCGGAATGAGTTTTTCCACAAGGTGGACCCAGACGGAGTCGGGAGTATCATCTGAATAAAATCCCCCGGACATCGGGGATGCCTCACCCCACCCGACCAATCCTTCACTGGCGACGCCGACGAGAATACCGTCCTTCTCGCTCACCTCACCGTTGCTGATTCTGAAAGGCTCGACGAGCGGGACGCGGACATGCGCGAGGGTGATGCGGTCGATCTTCATTGATTTCGCGCAACGTTCTGCAATTCACCGATTTTCTCGATGCGGCAGGAGACCGTATCACCATGTTTGATGGGACCGATTCCTTCCGGCGTTCCCGTCGAGATAATATCCCCGGGATCCAGCGCCATGTTCCTTGTGACGAACTCGATGATCGTCGGAATATCAAACACCAGGTCACGCGTGTTGGCATTCTGCCGGATCTTCCCATTGACCCGGCACTGCAGTTTCAGGCGGATCGGCGGTTTGATCTCGTCGGAGGTGATAATCCATGGTCCGAGCGGCGTGAACGTATCGTAACTCTTCGAACGGAACCATGGGTGACGCACGGTAAGGTCCTTCGTTTGCTGATCACGGGCAGTGACGTCGTTGGCAATGGTGTATCCTGCAACGTATTTGTATGCGTCCTTTTTCCTCACCTGCGTCGCACGCCGCCCTATCACCACCGCGAGCTCGACTTCATGGCTCATGTGTCCAATCCCGCGTGGGAGCAGAATCGTTTCGCCCGGTCCCGTCACCGACGATCCGGCTTTGGCAAAAATGATCGGCTCCTTCGGGACCTGAAAATTTCCCTCTTTCGCGTGCAGAACGTAGTTCAGACCAAGTGCCACGATTTTCGGGGGACGCATAATGGGAGCTTTCATCACCGCCTCGTTTCCGATTCGATATTGCTTTTCCAGGCTGTGTTGTTTCAAAAAACGGAGAACGGCTTTGAATTCCGCAACGTCGAAACGGCCATCCTCGATCAGCTGCAATATGGTGGTGGTGGGTTCAACCACCACCCGGTGGGTGATGGAGGTGTATGCCGCCTCGGCATCGGTATAGTTGATCCAGGATTTGTTCTGTTCGATGCCGATGCAGTATCCCTGCGCGTCTTCAAACTGTGCAAGCTTCATAGGGGTCGTACTTCTTAAGAAGAATGGATGATTTGTGAATTCAGGATGCAATACAGGGGTCTGGCCGGTCAGGCATTCACTTCACCGCGTTAACCGTTTCCTTGAAATAGACGCCAACCGGATGTTGATCTGCCAGCACCTGGTCGGGGTAACCCAGGACTCGTTCCCGACGTTGGGGATCGTTTCTCGTCAATTCATCGATCCAGTGGATTCCATACAGGACGTGGTTCACTTCATCGGCCAGTAGGAATTCCACGAGTTGTTGTGACCGCGTATCACCGGTTTTTTTTGCCTTCGCAATCCAGTCACGGAGATGCTTGCAGCTTTCACTCTCGAAGGTCATATTCGACAACGCCAGCCGCTCCAGCGGATCCTTGCGGTTCACATCCTGTTCCCATCCGAAACAGCTTGTCGGGAACATACCAACATGACCCCCCAGCTCTTCCAGGCGTCGCTGCACGATTTCTGCGTGCCGCGCTTCGTCCCAAGCCTGTCGCGCCATATCGAGCTTCATTTGCCACGGGATGTCGGGACAGTCGGACAGGATTCGCCCCATCCGCTCCACTGTGATGAACTCGCTGTTCAGCAGGTCGTGCAGGAGGTGTTGTTTTCCTTCCTGGTTGTCAAAGGACCAGTTTTTCTCGGTAAAATCCGAGGGAGTCTGCATGACGTTCCACCGGATGTCCCGGGTGGGGAGCTTGCTGTGCGGATGGATCTTTGCAAAGGAGTAGGTCCCGGGTTTGAGTCCCTCCCCCCATGCACCGCCTGCCGCCTGCAATTGTTGCTCAAGTTCGTGTTGCCATGACGCTGTTTCATCAGCGCTTTTGGAATTCTGGACAAGGCGGTGAACGACCTTTTTTCCCCAATCGATGTGATCCTGCTCCTCATCCGCGATGTGGCGAAGGATATAGGCTGTCGGCTCATCCGCCGGAAGTTCCAGATGATCGAGATGGCGTTTGTAGGCAACGACGAGCGCCGGTTTGATCACATGGTAGAGCGCGACCATGCGGAGAAGCTCGTCCGGCTGCATCCAGATTTTTTCCAGCAACCGAACATAGTCATCGCTCGGTGGAATAGAGTGATAGCGCTCCGAGCGCCCTTTCAATTCCGGGATCCGCTTGCCGATCAGATCCGCGTGCACCGAATCCTGAAACATCCCCCTGCCAAAGCCGATCTTGATTTCCGGATCGACCATGGTGTAGGCCCAGCTTCCCATGATCTCCATGCACTGGATTTCGGTATAGCGGTATTTGCCGAGAAGTTCAAGGTTCTGTTGAACGGTGAACGTTGCCATCGTTGTTTCCCTCCTTGAAAACAATGACCGGTAAAACCCTCGTCCGATACTCCGAACGGACAAGAACTTTGCCACAAAGACTTTTTCAGCATACAGTCAGGCCTGCGCCGGTAGACCTTTGAAGATCGTCAGTCCGGAAGGCGCCAAAAATTCATGCTTCCCCACGGCGGCGGGAAGAAAGAGCTCTACTCCCCGTTTCAACGGAATCTCTCCATGGTTATGAACCAGCTTCCCTTCACCGTCCAGCACGATCAGGATCGAAGCGCGGTCTTGGGTTGCATCGCTAAGGGTTTTCTTCACCTCAAGACGATGTCCGGAAAAACATTCGGTCGTATCATAGCCAAGCAATTCCACCTCCGCACTTTCCCCTTCCCGGCGGACCACTTTTGGCTTGATGACCAGTTCCCGCCGAACTTCCTCCGGGGAATAGACGCGATGGTCGATGACAGAGAGCGTTGTGTCGGGATCAAGACCGAGATAGCACTCATCCTGGCGGAACGTGTAGGCGGGGCATGTTTGCTCGAGGATAATGCTGTAGTCGGACGGTTCCTGAAGTTCCACCATGAAAATCCCTTCGCCGATCGCATGTGGTACGCCCGCTCTCACGTACACCACATCCCCCGCTTTCACCGGCACCCGGTGCATCACCCTCATCATTTCCTCAGTGTTGTTCTTCAACATCATTTCTTTATACCGGGGACGACTGACCTCGTCCTTGAATGCGATCAGGACGTACGGGTCCTCAACCTCCGGCCTCGTCTCCAGCACAAACCAGGCCTCTGTTTTCCCGAAACAATCATTGAGGTGTGTCCGGGCAAATGCCTTTGACGGGTGCGCATGGATGATCAACCGGATTGCCGCGTCGAGCAACTTCACCAGGAGAGCGGGGTTTGAGCCATGAGTCTTCACATGCTTCGACCCCAGCATTTCTTCCGGGAACTGCTCGATGAGCGACTTCAACGGGATGGGCTCCGGCACGCCGGTGCCGATCAGCGCCAGTCCCTCCCCTTTTCTGAAGTGCTCCCCGGGATTTGACGCCTGCACGCATGACCCGACCCATTCCTCCGGATACAGCGAATCCTTCGGATTGACAAGCCCTTTCAGGCGGTCGATCATTTTCCCCCCATCGTAAAACCTCCAGACGCGATTGGGCTCAAGAACTATTGGCGTTTGGGTTATTCGTTTCAGCGATGCATCCATATCGATTCACTTTCTCAATATTACCATCGGAGCAGCCGCGAGGTACTACACCTTCACCCAGCTCCTGGTCTCGACCGAACGGTACATGGACTCCATCAGGTGATGAATCTTCAACGCGTCATGGAAGTTGGGTGACGGTATCCGGTCGTTGACAACACAATCGAGAAAATGGTAGATGGCGGCGATGTGCGAGCGGACCCAGCCCATGGTGAATTTCGGCGCGGGCATCATGGCGGGAGCCGGATACTTCTGGACGGTGCTGATCCGCTTGAAGCCCTGAACGCCCTTCGGCTCACGCGCATCGAACGCGAGCAGCTCGTTCGGCTGCATCAGGTTGAATGCCAACGCCCCGTTCTGTCCATGAATCTCGAATCGCATTTCATCCTCCGCTCCGGTCGCCACGCGCGACATTTCGGCAAACCCCAGGGCTCCGTTGCTCAGCCTGAGCAATGCCGTGATGGCGTCCTCCACCTCCACTTTCCCCATTTTCTTCGGATCCTCCGGTAGGGGGCGCTCCTTGAAAAATGTGTCCATGGCCACAGAAACCTCCTCTACTTCACCGACGAGGTACCGCATGATGTCGAGGATGTGGGGCCCGAGGTCAACAAGGACGCCGCCGCCGATCACGTCCTTTTGAAGTCGCCATTCGCGCGGGCGCTTGGGATCGATATACCCGGAATGGAGATAGAGGCCGCGAAAATGAAACACCCGGCCGACAAAATCGGCGTTGATGAGTTCTTTCGCTTTCATAATTGCGGGGATGAAACGATACTCCGCCGTGATCTGATGCTTCATTCCCGATGTTTCCGCAACGGCCACGACTTCTTTTGCCTCCGCCTCATCGAAGGCGAGCGGCTTCTCACAATACACATGCTTCCCGTTCTGCAGAGCCGCGATCACCGCGTCCTTGTGCAGTCTGTTCGGGGTGCAGACGTTCACGACATCGATGTCTTTGCGCTCAACGAGGGCGCGGTAATCCGTCGTGTGTGATTCAAAACCTGCCTGGTCGACTCCTTTTTTTGCAAGCGCCTCGTTCGCGTCACAGACACATTTGAGCGTAATTTTGCACGGCTGGCCATCGTAGTAGAGCGGAATCGACCGGTAGGCATACGTATGAATGCGCCCCATCTGGCCATATCCTATCATCCCGACACGTATCTCTTTTTGCATACGACGCTCCGTTGTCTTTTCGTCTTACGTAATAGTTTTTATTAGAGCTGGTCTCAAATGCACAGAAAGCAGAAAAACATGAAAGAACACTTAGCATTCAATTTCGAGATGGGGTTTAACATATACCACCTTACTTCTTCAGCGCACCGAGTGCTTTCGACACACCCTGTCCTTCGTGAACGATCGCTGCGAGGGCCCTCAGGATGGACGCGGGATTCTTGTGCTGCCAGACGTTCCGCCCGAAGACGATTCCCTTCGCGCCGCAATCCATCGCATCCTTGACCATCTGCAGCATTTCCCTGTCGGAGTCCATTTTCGGTCCGCCGCGGACGAGAATGGGGACCGATGCGATCCCGACCAGTTCCTCGAACTGTTTTTTCGATTCGGGAAAATCGGCCTTGATCAAATCGGCCCCTATTTCCGAGGCCATCCGGACGATCAGTTTCATGATGTCAAAATCGCGGACAACATTGGAGCCCTTCTGAATAGCCAGGGGCTCAACTATAAACGGTATTCCATACTCCCTTGCCTCTGCCCCTATGGTCGCCAGGGTCTGAAGGTTATCGGCCTCCTGCGCATCGGTATCATACCCTGCGAAGAGAAACGTCACTACGGCATCGGCGCCAAGTTGAATGGCATCCTTGACCGACGCGACGGCAGTATAGTACCCCTCCTTCGGAGCCGGTTTCTTGCGCCAGATGTTCGTTGCGTCGAGTCGCACAACAACTCCCGGCTTGTTCTTGCCGTGGAATTTGTGAAGGTTCGCCCGCGTGGTCCCCGGAGTCATCTGAATCGCATCCGGTAAGCCGGGAAGGAGCTTCTCAATGGCTTGCGCCGTGTCTTCCACACCGGGAAGTGGACCGATAAAAAGGCCGTGATCGATGGCAACAACGATCCCGTGTCCCGTCTGTGGATTAAGGATCCTGCTTGTCCTGAGATGTGAACCTGCGAATGTGCTCATGGTCGGATTGAACTTTCTTCAAGAATGATGGTTGAACCGCTTAGTTCCAAAACACTCTGACGGTCGAAATGCCAAAGGGTGGTACGTTGACACGTATCGTCTGTCCATCGAGCGGCTTGACCCGTTCGAGCTTCTCCTCATCCAGCCTGGCCATCCAGGCGTCCGCAAATGGACGCGTGAAACGGAACGTCCCTTCCACTGCTTTCCCTGCGGAATTGTAAACCCTCAGGATTGTTCCCTTGCCATTCTCCGCTTCCTTGATCGCGCTCAGGACAAGCTGGGGCGGCTCCACGGAAACGAACGAGCCGGAGATGGGAAGCCCCATTGGGTTTTTCCTGCGCACCGGGAACAACGGCAGATGGAATTTCTCGCTTTCCCGATTGATCAGGTCCATCGACTCAAATTCTTCAGGGCGATGCGGGAGGAGCGCATACCGGAACGTGTGCGCCCCTGGACACTGCGCCTCCGGTGTTTCGTTGTGCCATCCCGACTTTCCCCCCGGGCGGGTGATCAAATCGTCGGCGGCCAGCAACCCGACGCAACGGAGGAGCGTAAGGGCGAGTGTTCCCCGGCCGTCGAGTTTCAGTTCATACTCCGGCATGCCGTACGAAAACAGGGTCAAGGCTTTTTTTGCATTCCTGACCGTGACAAACCGCTGCATCGGCGCCACAGCCGCCGGATGTTCGATGGTAAATTCCTTCAAATGGTACTTTTTCTGTCTCCTCTCCACCACACAAAATTGCGAGTCGGCATGGACCGTATCCGTCTTGATGCCCGATGGGAACAGAACACGAAAACGGTGATCCTTTGCGCGGTTCTCGACCGTGGTTACTATCTCCAGACTTCGCGAGGAGGGGGTAAGAAAGAGACTGGAAATAATCTTCACCGGGACAGTTTTGCCCGAACGGCCGCCCCGGTCCCTCGTTGCAGACTCCGGAATGCGCATCACCAGAACAACCTGAATCGTTGCCCGCAGCGGCCCCTGTTCGATGATCCTGACCGACGCACGACTCTTATTCGAAAAGATCCACCGGTCTTTTTTCGGGTAAGAATAAGTATACTCATCGCCGACATCCCCGGAGTCCTCGAAGACATTCAGTCCGGAAAAGACCGTCTTATGAACCTTATCCTTCAGCGTCACCTCCCCTTTGCCGTTGACCTCAACACGGAGAAAATCGTTCTCCAGAAAAGTTTTGCCCGTTTTGAGAGAGGAAGAATAACGGGGAATATCACGGGTCCTTTCAATGGTATACCCCTGAAACCCGACCGGCGGAACACGCTTCGCGTCCACAAGAAGGACCCATTGATCGGCGTACGTCTGTTTCGGGTAGTTATAATTGGTGTAGGTAATATCGTACCCTTCACTCCTCGCAACAACCTGATACGGGACTTCGGCTCCCTGCTCATCCCTCAACCGGAACCCCGACACCGGCGGAAGTTTGGGAGCAACTTTGACGTCCGGGTTCAACCCGACAATAATATCCTGAAGATAAAACTTTATTTCAGCATGCGTTACATCACTCCGCTCAAAGGGGGAGGGATTGAAGAGAAAGAGAGAGCGGTCGTCCTTGAATGCCTGGTCGTCGTACGGAATAAGTTTCTGCAGGGCCGTCTCCATGACCGATGCGCCAATCTCGTTCACGGCTTTGAAGCGGGTCATCATTTCCCGGTGAACGGAGTCGATGCTGCACCCGCAAATACTGTCGTGCGGATGATTCTGCAGCAGGTTTTTCCACCCCTGGCGGACGAGGGGCTGCTGCGATCGCATCCCGGCAAGAGTCGCCACCGCGGCAAGCGGTTCGACATACCGCTCCATGAGCAGTTGCGCTTTCCAGTTCTCCTGCTTGAGGTACATCCGGCTCGAGGCGGTTCCCCCCAACACCACGAACGCATACCGGTACCCGAAGCGCATTTCCCCGTGAACCTCCGGCAAACCATTCACCTGCTTCTTCACAGCCTCCACATAGGCTGGAACGTTGCTATGAACAAACTCTCCTTCGAAGTTTTTTCTGAGGAGCCCGAGCGTCTGAGGCAGTTTTGGGTCGGGCCAATGATGGTCGCCACCGTTCATCATCAGACGATGGGAGGTGGTGGCGCGGGCATCAAGATCTGCCTTCAGATCTTTGAAACGTTCGAGAATTTCCTTTTCGGTTTCCTGATGAAAGTACCCTGCGCTGTATCCGTGACGAAAGAGATGGATGAGGAGAGCCTTCGTCCCATCGGGCGCCACCCACCGGTATTCCGACGTCTTCTGGTCCGGTTCCCCCCCGAACCCGCGGTAGACCAGGGCCGAATCGATGCCGAATCCCTTCAGGATCGCAGGCATCATAGCGATGTGTCCAAACGAATCGGGGATGTACCCCACGTTCATCCCGCCCCCCATGGCGCGGGCCATCGTGGTCCCGACCATCAGGTTGCGCACGGTCGATTCGGCGCTCACAAGAAATTCATCGGGGAGAACGTACCACGGCCCCGTCAGGATTCTTCCATGTTTAATATACCGGACCAGTTCCTCCCGTCGCTCCGGACGAACCGCAAGGTAGTCTTCAACCACACTCGTCTGTCCATCAAGCGTAAACGAAGCAAATCCCGGATCGCGCGCGAGCAGATCGAGCAGATCATCGATCATGTTTACGAGCATCGCACGAAATTGCTCGAACGATTTATACCATTCGCGGTCCCAATGGGAGTGGGAAACGATATGATAGGTTGGTTTCATTCGTATCAGTAATTCTCAAAAGCCTTGATGGCGGTCGATGCACCGACAGCAGTGACGCAACTCGCCGCAATCGCGGTCGCTTTCCGGGCTGCCTCTGCTGTTCCGAAACCTTTCAGCGTGGCCGCCAGAAACCCGGCCACAAATGCATCGCCGGCCCCGGTTGCATCGACAACCTTCCTAACGCGCGGGGCCTTGACGGTCCAAGCCGTCGTTCCCTTCGCCAGGTATACACCCTTGCTGCCCAGTTTTACTCCGACAATCCCTGCGGCTCCGGCCTTCTGCAGGAAACGGACGATTTCCTCCGGCGAGGCTTTGCCCGTCAGTTCGGCTGCCTCCTCGTAGCTCGGGAAGAAGAAATCGACCATGGGAAGAAACTTCTTCAGGTCGCTCAACGATGCGTGGGGATGTCCTCCTGTATCGAGAAGTATTTTCACGGAGGTTTTCTCCTTCACCGCCTGAAACAAGGCGCCAAATTCTTTTTCGGTTTCCGGAAGGAGTCCGAGGTATCCGAACGCCAATACCTTCGCCTTCCTGATCAGGGGGATATGATCGAGCACATCCTGTGCACGGAAATTTGCCATGCAACCGCGCGTGTGGAGAAACGAGCGCTCGCCATCCGGCCCGACACAGACCATCGTCGCGGAAGTTTGGGCATTGGCATCCACGATGACCCCCTCGGTGTCCATTCCGTGTGCGCGATAATGCTGCACAATGAACCGCCCCAGTGAATCATTCCCCACGCGCGTAATGGCCGAGGTACGGAACCCCAGCTTGGCCAAATCGATCCCGACATTGGAGACATTGCCCCCCGTTGTCAGCGTAACGGACTCGAGAAACTTCAACCCCCCGGGACGGGGGAAGCTTTTGAGGTCGACCGGGCGGCCGATGATATCGGCGACGGCCAAACCGGCCACAACGACATCGAAGTGGGAATGATCGTTCATGCGTAACGAGTCAGGTGTTTAACCACAGATGGCACACGGATGAACACGGATGAACACGGATGAACACGGATATGTTGCTCATGTGCATTGATTGCTTTTTATACGTTCCCAGGGAGTCCGTTACTCCTTTACGGTCAATGTCTTAAAATCCAGAACGCGTTTCTTGTTTTTATATGTCATGGTCAACTTCTGGCTTCCCACTTCCGCATGGAGGAAGGGCCCTTCAAATAATTTGGTCCTGGACAGATCGACGACTTTCCCGTTCAACTTCCGTTCGTCCGGAAAGCGGAAGTGCATTTTCTCACCACCGATGCTGGTGTAGTCGACCGAAACGGCCCCCGGTTCCATCGTCCCTTTGGGAACCGTTTTCTTCAGCGCGGCACGGAATCGTTCAAACGATCCGATTTCATCCTTCGACCGTACCTCCACCACGTAACCGTTTTGCAGCTTGTGACTGCGCAGGCGCCAGTTTCCGGTCTCCCTCACCCGCTCCAGCTGCGGGCGTCCGATATCGTTCAAAGAGTTCGCCGGCGTCTCAAACTCCTCCTTCCACTCATACTCCTGGAGGGGGTACCAGCCGACGTACGTGTCACCGGCCTTGCTTACAATCCAGCCCGTCGGATCCACAATCCGCTCCTCGAGGTTGCGAGGAAAGAACCCGTTGATATGTTCTGCGGTGGTTCCGGGATCGATATCGTACAGAGCGATCAACGTATTCTTGTGTTGGAACGTCCGCTCAAAGGGGGATGCACTCGTCCACTTATCGGGATTATTGTACGTCCCCTTCGATGCGACAACATCGGCGATGAGGGTCTTCACCTCTTCGGGGAAGAACATCCCGAGTTCCAGGCCGGACCAATAGGGGTGCAGACCGAAGATCGTGGTGTAGGGCCGGCCGTAGGTGTACCGAACCCCCCAGGTATGTTGTTGGATTGGCTGGAGAATTCCTCCCATCAGGGAACCGATGCCGTAATCCTTTGTCACGTACGTGTACTTGTAGACCGGAGGATTTTTTTCATCCCCGTACCGGATCACGTTGCGGACACGTTTCCTCTCCTTGTGGATGTACGTTTTACTCCGGTCCAGTGCGATCTGATAGATAATCTCTGGGAGCTCGTAACCGGAAAGGGCGGGCAACAGAATCCAACTGGAGGTGGTCTGTTCTCCCGTTCCGAAATAGAGCCAGGCAAACGCCGAGGCTGTCGACTGCAGCGGCTTGTAGACGGCAGGCTGATAAATACGACTAAATCCCCCCAAATACTGTCCATCCAGATGTTCTGCGGCAAAATCCGCAAAGACGTATTCCGACAACATGGAGCCAAGTTTCTGCACATGGGGATCCCGGGCAAATTGGGCAAGAAGGATGGTTGAAATGGCATACTCTGCAAAATAATCCGGGGAGTCGAATTCCCCCTGTCCGATCGTGGTGGTGATGCGCGCCCAATCGAACAGGTATTCCCTCGACTCCTCACGATTCTCATCAGAGGATTTACCATTGTACCACTCGGAGCCGGGGAGGTTGGGCCATTGTTCCGCTGCAAGAAAGAGGGAGGCATAGTACATCGCCCAGTGGTTTTCCGTGTCGCCACGGTACGGAGCGTACGTTTTCCATGCATTGCGCACCACGGCCTTGGTCTCGGGGGACATTTTGTCCACCCCCTGCAGGTAGGCCCCGATAACCGGAAACATCCAAAACATATCGCCGCGTGGAACCTTGAGCGCGTGGACAAACATGCTGTCGGCCTGACGAATGTTTGAATTGAGTTTATAGCGTGCGGCGATCTGGTAGAATCCCACAGCCTGCGACGTGTCGTACGCTGTCTCCAGGTACTTCACCCGTTGTTGAAATTCCTTCAGATAGGTGGCACGGTCGACTATCTGAGCGGATGCTCCACTCACACACAAGATCATCAAACAACCGAAGACGAGGAGAGATTTCATGCTCGATATCCTTTTGTAGTACGCTCCGTAAAATGGACCTGTCGTGAGAACGGGCATCATGGTCAAAACGGCTGAACCGTCATCGTCCACACCTGGGAACCTCCCAACCCTGCGTAGCGCCATGTCGTGCCGCCGTTCTCCGACTTGAAGACGCCGCCAAACATCGTCCCGGCATAGACCCGGTTTCCATTTGTGGGGTCGACGGCAATCGAGTGCACGTTGAGGTTTGTTAACCCGTCATTCATCCGACGCCAGCTTTGTCCACCATCCACCGACTTGTAGACGCCTGTGATATATCCACCGGCATACATGATATCGGCGTTCGTCGGATCAAAAACCAGGGTGTAGAAAGCGACATGGTCAAGTCCGGCCGCCATCTTGTCCCAGTAGGCACCGCCGTTGCTTGTCGCATAGATTCCAAAATCGTCGGTCCCGACAAACAACACTTCGGATTTGTGGGGATGCTGGGCAAGGGACCGTACGCCGCCGACATGGAGTCCTGTTTTCTTCCATGTTGCCGCGCCGTCATCGCTTCGATAGACTCCCTGCTCGGTTCCGCAGTACAACGTTTCGGGATTGTTCCTGTCGATCAGGACGGTCTGCACAAAGAGCGTTCCCATCCCGCTGGTCCGCTCGTTCCAGGTTGTCCCCCCGTCGGTTGTCTTGTAGACGCCGTACGGAGTGGAACAGTAGATCGTGTTTGCCGTACGGGGGTCAATCGCAACGGACAATACTTCCGTGATGCGCCATCCCGTCGTAATCTTCCAGGTCTTTCCCCCGTCGGCCGTCTGATGAACTCCATTACCCGACGCAATACAGAGCACGTCTCCCCTGGAAGGAGTGTGGACGTCGACCCCAAATGCCCGAATGTTGTTCCTGCCGGTGTGCTGCCAAAGTGTGTCGTCGGATGTCTTTTGGTAGAATAATCCGGTCTGGGGATTGGGGGCGCCCACCACGAAAAGTTTGGTCGAAACGACTGAGACATACACCGTGGATTGACGCGCCTCCAGAAGGGCGAACCCCGGGAGGAGCATGAGAAGAAGGGCGGAACAAGCGAGTGGTTTCATTCTGAATTCACCTTGTTGTAGGATAAGGGTACATCTCGATCTGTCGGACCACCGCTGTTGGCAATCCTGTGTAACGCCACGACCGAGCATGGTCGAAAGACTCGAATACTCCCGATCCGTTGATCCCAACCATCAGGTGGTCCGGATTGCGGGGATTGACAAAGACGGTGTAGATTGCATCAAGACCGGAGGCGGTCCACACCTGAGTCCAGGACGCGCCCATGTCTGTGCTCCTCCAAACGCCTGTTTGGAACCCGGCTGCGTAAAGTTCCTTCCCGTCGGGAGTCGAGGCCAGCGAATACACCGCGGAGGCGTTCAATCCTGCTGCTTGTTTCCAGGTTGTCCCCCGATCCGGGGAGTACCGCACGCCATGATCCTCCGTTCCAACCAACAGCAGGTTGGGGTCTACCGGGTGTTGCAAGACCCATTTGATCTCCGGAACGCCGACGCTCAGTTGCTCCCATGATTCAGCGCCATCCGTTGACCGATAGAGCGCATCCACGCCGGTCGCATACAACACTGTACGATCCACCCGATCGAGGATCACACGCCGTACGTACCAGGTTTTGAACCCCTTCATTTTCTCAACCCATGTGCCGCCCCCGTCGGTCGACCGGTACACACCAAACGGCGTCGAGATGTACAAGCGGAGTGAGTCTACAGGGTCCAGCGCAACAGAGAGAACTTCCTTTGTTCTCCAGCCCGTAAGAATTCTCCACGTCGAACCTCCGTCCGTTGAACGATGAAGTCCATTGCCTCCTGCAAGGTACAGTTGGTGCCGACCACCAAAGGACGCGAACCCGACCCCCGGAGTAATGGTATTCGGACGTATGTTTGTCCAGACCGTGTCCCCTTCGTACCGCCGGAACAGACCTATCCCCGAGAGCGATCCGACCGCGATGGAACCCTTATTGATGTACACTGCGGCATAAAAAGCAGGCCGGAGCTGCGTGCTCGACGCATCCGCTGGGTCGTGCCGTGGAGTTCCGATCGCCAGGAGCAGTGTCAAAAGGAGAATCGGCATTATGGTGTGTCCACAATAGATACGTTTTTGAAATTCAGCGTTCTTGTCTTGTCTTTGTACTGCATCCGGATGACCCCGCTTCCAAGATCGCTTTGAATAAAAGGACCCCTGAAAAATCCGTAGTCTTTGAAGCTGGGTCGATCCCCATTGAGCACCCTTTCCCCGTCGAACGTGAACTTCATCCGATCCCCACGCCGGGTGGTATATTCTATGGTGAGATTCGAGTCAAACTTTTCGTACTCCGGTTTCCGTCCCAGAAGTTTTTTTTGAAATGCCTCAAACGATCCGTCCTCATCGACCGACCCGACCTCAACGACGAACCCGTTGTCCAATTCATGGCTCCGCAGTCGCCAGTTGACCTCTTCCTCCGTCCACTGGTAGGGTTTAAGAGGATAGATCGCAACATAGGTCCGGGCAGCGCGGCAGAAAATCCAGCCGGATGGATTCCTCACAAACTCATCGAGGTTTTTGGGGAAGAACCCGTTGATGTGCGGTTGTTTGGCCCCTTGCTCGATATGGTACAGGATGATCAGCGCGTTTTCATGCTGGAACGTCTGCTCATAGGGCGAGCTGGAGTTCCATTTATTGGGATTGGTATAAACCTTATGGTAACGATCCACTTCATCCGAGAGGAACTTCTCTTCCTCCGGAAAGAACATTGCCAGCTCCTTGCCGGAATAGAAGGGATGGAGCGTGAAGATTGTATTGTTCGGCTTGTCGGAGGCATAGGTGACATCCCACGTGTGCTGCTGGATCGGCTGGAGGATGCCGCCATGGAGCGAGCCGAGGATATAGTCGTTTGTCACGTACGTGTATTTGTAGGCGGGGGGATTCATCTCCCTGCCGGCACGGATGACATTCCGTACGCGCTTTGTTTCCCTGTGGACGTAGGGGACGGTCCGGTCGGTGGCAATATGATAGATGATGTCCGGCAACCGGTACGAACTGACGGCTCCAAAAACTGGCTCCCACGCGCTCCGATGCCGGGGGCGGTAGCGGGTTTCGTTCCAGGGAGGAAAGCCCGGTTCGCCAAAATACAGCCACGCCCAGAACGTGCTTGGTGCAGCGAGCGGATTGATGATATCCTCGGGATAATCACGGCTGTGTCCGCCGCCGTAATTTCCTTTCAGATGCTCGGCGGCAAAGTCGACAAACAAAAGATCGAGCATCATCTGCGCTTTCTTCTTCATCACCGGATCGCGGGCAAAATCGTATAACACCAGCATCGGCGTAATGAACGTGGTGACGTAGGTTGGCGAATCAAATTCCCCCTGTCCGATGGTGCTCGAAATCGTGACCCAGTGATCGAGCCAATCTCCCGCTTCTTGAAAATTCTCGGAAGAACTTCTCCCGTTGAACCACCGCGAACCGGCTTCGTTGGGCCAGGTCTGGGCGGCAAGATAGAGTCCGGTGTAATACATCACCCAGTGATTCTCGGTATCCCCGCGGTACATCGTCCGGGTTCGATAGGCTTCGCGGACTTTCCGTTTGAGGGAGTCCGGAAGGAGGTCCTGTGTGTGCAGATAACAACCGATGAGAGAATAGGAATAGAACATGCCTCCGATCGCCTCGTCGACCGTCAGTGTATCCAACAGAGCCAGCGCGTACGGAACATCATTGCCGGCCTTGAGTTTCGCGGTGATGGTGGAGAAGCTCCGATCGCGTTCACCGCTCGCGATACGCACCACCTCGCCATGCCGTTGCTCAAAAATGGACTGCGCCCCAACCGGGACGGCTATGATCGTACAGAGGAGAAGAATGTTGAACGTTGTTCTCATTGGACCGAGAGCCCCCACACTTGTGCTTCCTCCTGACTGTTGAACTGCCATGTTTCTCCTCCGTCGATGCTTCGGTACAGGCCTCCGTTCAGCGTTCCGGCCAGAATGATGTTGGACTTCGAGGGAATCACGCTGAGCGCGTGGATGTCGGGGTTTTGCAACCCATCGCTTTTCTGTCTCCACGACTTCCCGCCATCGTTCGACCGGTACACTCCTCCCCCATGCGTTCCAAGATAGATCTTCGCGGGATCCGATGGATCAATCGCGATGACATACACCGTCAGATGACCGAGACCGCTGTTGGATGGATGCCATGTCTTTCCGCCATCTTCTGAAATATTGACCCCATCTTCCTCCGTTCCGACAAAGAGCCGCTCAGCCTTTTTTGGATCCTGTGTGATGAACCGGATTCCTTTTCCCTGCAAGCCTGCAAACCGCCATTGGTCGCCGCCATTCGAACTCAAGAAGACCCCCTCCTCCGTCGCGGCAAACACACGCTTCGTTTTCGAGCGGTCGATCAACAGATCGGCCACAAACGGTTTACCGAAGCCCTGGTTTTTTTGCTCCCAGGTCTCTCCAAGGTCCGTTGATTTGAATACACCGTAGGCGGTTGCAGCGTACACCGTCTTCGGGTTGGACGGACTTACCTTGACCTTCAAAACTTCCGTCACGTCTCCCCCCGTCGTGATCCGCCATGTTTTGCCACGGTCCGTTGAGCGAAGAACGCCGTTCCCGCACCCCGACCAGATCGTACCATCCGCACCCGCTTCGGTGTAGAAAGTTCGAATGTATCCCGTCCATCCCTTGTGCTGCCAGGTCGCCCCAGCGTCGGTGCTGACGAACAATCCCACTGTCGGGTTGTCGAGGGCTCCAATCCGATGCTTACGGGAGTTGAGAACCGCCATATAGACCGTCTCCTGTTGGGCGACGAGGAGATCAAAACACAATACGCCGGAGAGAAGAATCGCCACCAGCCAACTGCCCGTCCCTCCCCACCTCCGCGAATGAACTGTGCCGCTGCGACTGCTCTTTATATTCATCATAGGCCGACCGATAGTCCTTGGTGCAGTTCGTCCCGCATTTTGTTTCCTTGAGAAGCGCCGTTCACGAATATCTCGTATTGCTTGCGCCCCATTTTGTCAAATTTCATCAAAATGGATCGGGGGGTGTTCACATTATCCAGCACGGTCACTTCGATGCGTTCGCCGTTGACCCTCACATCCGGTATGCGGCACCCGTCGATGCCGACCCCCCACCCGCCCTGTACGTTGACGTAGGCATCCCCGTACCGTTCGGTGATCAGGTGAATGGAAACGACCGAGCTTCCCGTCCCCCAATGCAATCCCGTGACGCCGGCAAGCTGGTCGAGACCTCCGTGAGCATAGTTCTCCGCTGTGCGCGGAGAGTTGGGAGATTCAAACAATGAGAACATCGCGCGCAGGGCTGCCACGCCGCGTTCAAAATACTCTCGTTCACCGGTCAGGTCATAATAGTTCATCAACGTCACGGCAAAGTATCCCTGCCGTGAGTCGCTCCACTCTCCGTCTGTATTCTGGACACCGAATCCTCCAAACAACTCGCACGAGAGCCACGCCGGGCTCCAGACCTGCTGGTACAGGCTGAGATAGTCCATAATCTCTACACCCTTCACGCGATACAGATCCTTCTTCGTTAAACGAAAGAGCTCATAGCATGCTTCAGCCGCTTGGTGCATGGAGAGGGTATTCTGTGGATGTTGCTGCGTGTAGGAATCGAAAAATCCCAGTGGTTTGCGCGAACAGGAAAAAAATGTCTCATAATCGAACCATTTATGCTCCGGGAGAATCTGCTCAAAAATATAACTCATCGCCCGTTCGGAGGCAGCCAGGTACCGTTCCTCTTTTATCCGCGCAAAGAACTCCGCGAGGTAGAGCGCGGCGCCGGCCGTTTCGGCGTTTTCATCACGCAACTGTTCCGCGGGTGCGAGCGTTTCGGGATGATACCATGAGGGGATGACACCCGTCGGCTGTTGGTGTGCTATCAGGAAATCCGCAAAGGCTCTTCCGTATGTTTCTATTTCCGTTTTCCGTTCCGGTACCAAATCGGACCATTGCAGCAACCAGTAGTTCGTCCATGCGTTATGGAACATCGAGAGATACTCACCGTTCGAGATTCCTCCCCATGCCTGATCTGCCACCCAGTGCCCACCCGTACTGTCAGTGTAAAAAATCGAAGGGGCGATCCCCTTGTGTTGCGGAGCAAGCAAGGCCAGATTCAAGACACCTGTTGCCCGTGCCTGCAACTGCCGGTCTTCCACACGCCTGCCATACAGATACATCCCATAGGCAGTCCGGAGCGAGTTGAACCAGACATTGAACCACGCATCATTATCCGCCTCTTTGTGCATCTTGTTGCTCCAGGCGAGCCGCGCCTGTCGCAGCAGGGTAACGGGAACCCCCCGATACTCGGTTTCGAGAGCGACCTGCGGAACAAACTCGTACCATGCCTTTTTGATATACGACGAGAATGGCTCGGACTGGGGTCCTTTTGGCTCCTGGATATTTCGTTTTCCATATTCCTCCCACTGAAATCGCACCACGCGTTGATAGGCGGTACGCAGGGGCGCTTCCGCATCGAGGAACAGGTAGAACCCATACGCAACCGAAGCATTGTCCAGTTGCACTGAGAGCGAATCCGGCGCCGTATAATAGACATGGGTGTTTCGTAAACGGTACGGCTCTTGAATCCAGTTTTGAAGTCCAAAGGACATGAACGGGGCGTCCGCCGTCTTCACCTGAAAATCGGCAATGGCCCGTAATGGCCGGTTTTTCTGCGCAATGGTAAAGAGATCCGGCACCAGGGCTGCAAAGTATCCCTTGTTCTGCATCATCAACGCAGGGGAGCGAAACGTATGGTCGGCGATGACATGCTCAGGCTCCGGGCGCAGTTGTGGTGTGTACAGAAACTCCGGTACTTCAGCCGCAGGATACCGCTTTCCCCCGGGAACAAACGAGTATGTCGAAAGAACATGCGTCAGCGAAACCTGATGGTCCACATGGAGAAGAACATCGATCCGGACAAAGGGCTCCTCGCTCCGCAGGGCGATGATCTTGCGAAGGGTGAACGGCCCAAGGGTCCCCTCAAGAATGACGGTTTGTTCATTCTCCGTGGCGGGAAGCGCGCGTATCCTCATAACGTGAAAATCCTGTTCGATCCCGTTTGCCCTGAGAGAAGGATCCGCTCTCAGTCCGCTGCCGCTTTCGAGCAACAGGTCCCATGCGTCCCCTCTCTTCGCATAGTACCGCTCGACGGAATTCCTCTCCTGCCGTTCGATAACAATTCGGACCCGATCGTTGTGAATATCGATAGCGGTGGTCTCTTGGTTCATGATTCCCATGGATACACCTGCCGACATCAGGACCCCGAGTATGATTGCCTGCAATCCCATTCCTTATCGCTTCGCCTTGACCCGGCGGATGATCTTCTGCATGTTGAGTCCGAACATCTTTTTCTTTTCCTCGAACGTGCAGTGGGAATAAGCCATCCACCCGAACTGGGGGATGGGGTCGCGCATCGGCTGGTCCGTCCCAAACAAGACCCGGTCCGCTCCGACATGCTTCACCATGAACTCGATCACGCGATACGTTACGGACGTGAGTGTGATTTCCAGATAGACGTTCGGGTTGTTCACTGCTGCTTCAATGGCGAGCCGCGCATCGGGAAACGATGCGCCGGAATGGGCCAGGAGAAAAGACATCTTCGGATATTTCGGCGCGATATCATTCATTTCCTTGACAAGGTTGGGGGAGGGGTGAATCAACGTGTACGCGTTGATGCTGTTCCCATACTCATACCATGGCGCCCAGGCTTTATCATTATAGGGAAGGAATGTGCGCGGATGATACGGTTTTAATCCCTCCATCCTGTACTTGCCATACCAGGTTTTGAACTCCTTCTTCCAGTTCTTCACGTACTGCGGCTGCAGGACGGCATACCCGTGGTAGAACTTCGGATACCGCTTCATGGCATCGACGATGATCTTGTTCCCTTCTTCGTAGTCAGTCCACACCGCCAGGAACCCGCTGACGCACATGGCGTCGATGCCCATGAGTTTCGCCCGTTCCACCATGCTCGCCGCGTCGCCATACGGCTGGTGCAGGAATCCTATCCCCTCGGCCCCGTCATGGGACATATGGGCATGGGAATCGATGACAAGGATATTCTTCAGCGGTTTGCCCTCTTTAGCGAGAGCGAGGATTGGATCGGCCGATTTCTTCGAGCGATACGGCCGCGGATCCTGCTCCAGGTGTATCAACCGGGAAATGTTCCCTGCAGCGATTTTCTGTTTATCGCCGTTCTCCAGCGTACAGTAGTCGACGAACGCCTTTGCCGCTCCCGGGGATTTCTCAAGCGCACCCGTCCCGAGAACGATGCGGTCAACGCCGTACCATTCGGCAAAAAGCTCCATGGCGCGGTTTCCCTGGTGGTTGGAGAGCTCCAGGTGAAGGTTCTTGTGTTTGCGCATCAGGGGATTGGTGAAGCGGGTCGATTCCCAGCGCGAGCCCTGGAGCAGAACCTTGAGGTTGGGAAAACGGGTCAGGACGGCATCCAGATCGGTGAGAAGAACCTGGTTGAACGCCTCGAAAATATCCGGGTTGTACATATGTCCTCCCTCGAGCATCAGGAGGATTTCGTTCCGCTCCAACTCCCTCAACAAATCGCCGCAAAAATCCATGCTGAAAGGATACCGGTGCGAGCGGGGATACATTTTTGCCGCCCGGATGCCGAGATCGAGCATCTCCTGGACCGCCTCTTTCGGTTTTCGGAATTCGCCCGTGTGGTGGGGCATGACGGTCCAAACACCGTAGAGGCGTGAACTCTTCTTGAGCTCGTGCAATAACATCCGGTTTCCGTAGATCGGGTCGTATTCTTTCGCTGTCGAATGGGCGATCAGCGCTCCATGGATCCCGCACCATTCCATCTCCTCCAGCAACACTTCCGTTTCCCATTGTGCCTCGACATCCTT
>JBBEBV010000007.1:0-1523 GCA_040882165.1 Bacteroidota bacterium | reverse complement strand
GGATCGGGAACGAGTTCCTCCCCCAAAGAATACTCCTACAAGGACGTAGTGCCTCTTTCCTGTCGCTATGCCTACCGCCTGAAACAAATCGACCATGACGGGACGTACGAGTACTACCATGCAGCGGAGGTGGAAGTGGGTTTGATGCCGAAAAGGCTCGAATTATTTCCCAATGTTCCGAACCCATTCAATCCCACAACTTCCATCGGGTTCACCCTTCCTGAAGACGGCCATGGAACTTTGAAAGTGTTCGATATCCTTGGAAGGGAGATTCAAACACTGTTCGAAGGAGAAGCAGAGGCGGGCCGATTGCATCAATCGGTGTTTGATGCCGGATCCTTGTCCAGTGGAATCTACTTCTCCCGCCTGGAGTATAAAGGACAAGTCCTTGTTAAGAAAATGATCCTGATGCGATAAGCGGGGGGGCGTGCGCTGCTCATTTTTGAACGCGGATCAGGTTGACGATCCCGAGCGCGAGGAAGAGAATGTTCGCGAGCCATGCGGTCAGGAGAGGATCGACATCGCCATTGTATCCGAAGACATGGCTCGTCTTCATGAACGCAAGATAGATAAAGGTCACCGCCACGCAGATACCGAAGTCAATCGCCACGCCGCTCCTCCGCCGGATCGAGCCGAAGGGAACGCCGAACAGGACGACGATGACGCTGGCGAACGGGAAGGCAATCTTGCTGTGGAAATCCACCAGCCAGCGCGATACATCCTGCCCCGATTGTTGCTGGTTCTCGATAAATTCCTTCAACTCGGTGTAATCCAGTTCGTCGGGTTTCCTCTGTTTTTTTTCAATTTCTGCCGGAGTAATCCGAAGCATCCCGATCGGCAACCGGTCGAAGGTACTCAAGGTCTCCCCCTTCAGCGTCCCGAGTTCCCGGAGGGCCCCCTGCACAAGGACCCACCCTTCGCGCAACGAATCCCCTGGTCCTGACTCCCCTTCAAGCCACATCATCTGTCGGGCATCGTACCGCCGCACAAGGACGGTCAAATTCGTGTCCGCAAATTCCTGGATGCTTACCGTCGATGCGGTTTGAGCCTGACTGTCATAGAAGTTCATGGAGACGAGGCGCGTCCGTCCCTCCTGAAAGTAAATATTGTAGCGGCTGAAACTGCCCCCGGAGCGGTGAAGGTGTGCGCGTTCGATGGCGAATTTCTTTTGGTTCGCGAACGGTACCACCCATCCGCTGAAATACACCGAAGCACTGCTGACGAGAAATGAGACGACCAGGAACGGGATCAGGACACGGTAGAGGCTGACGCCGCTGGACTTGATCGCGGCAAGTTCGTTCTGACTTGAAAGCCTTCCGGTCACGAACAGCGAGGCGAGCAGCATCGCAATCGGCGTCATGAGTTTGAGGATCTCCGGTGTGAACCAAAGATAATATTGGGTGATCGTCACAACCGGAACGTTCGCATCGATGAAGTCGTCCAGTTTCTCCATCATGTCGATGATCAGAAAGATGAGGAGAAAGGCGAGAAGCCCAAAGAAAAATGTCGAGACGAATTGGCGG
>JBBEBV010000006.1:0-9189 GCA_040882165.1 Bacteroidota bacterium | reverse complement strand
TTCCAATTTTTCATTTTTAATTTTTAATTTTTAATTGATCCTTCCACCCCGCAATCATCTCTCCCACAACCCTTGTGAGCGTCGTGTCCCGAGCGAACGACCAGTCGAGCTTCTGGTAGGTGACCGTCGCATCGCCCGCGTTATGAAAGAAGAGAAGGGCTTTCACGGCGGGAAAGCGCGAGGGATAATCCCGTAAACCGTCCCTGTACCATGCCGCCCGATCTCCCCCCACCGCAAGCGAACTGAACTCGGCCACCATAACCGGCTTGTTGAGCGCGGCGAGGTACGGATAGTGCTTTCCGAAAATCTCCTCAGCGCTCCACCATCGTGACCATGGGGCAACAGTGCCATAGTTCAACACCTGTGTCGCAACCCAGTCGACATACTCGTCGCCCGGATAGTAGGTATAGTACTCATACGCGACGTGCGGAGACCAAACCCACACCACATTCTCCGCTCCTGCCGCTTTGAACCGCGTGACGATGTGCCGCCAGGCCGCCAGGAAATCCAGGGTGCTGTTATTCTGCGGCCCCCACGGATAGCGATAGGGGTCGTTCATCTCGTGCGCCAGACGAACGAAGACAGGGTTCCCAAACGCAGCGGCATCGCCAGCCCACTGGTCGATGTAAAAGTCGTAGACTCCCCGCGCGATATCGGCCGCCCCCCCTTTGTCACGAACGCCCCTGAGTGGCAGATGCGGGTGGTTAACGTTTTCGAAATCGATGAGCCATGGCTCCCATGTGACCACGGGAACGGAGCCGAGATTCCAGACTGCTCGTACGAGCTTGGACGGAAACTGCTGTTCCGGCTTATCTCCCCACGCAGCATAAAAGTGGATCAGCGGCATACGAACGCCAATGGCCTCCTCAAGTCGTATGACTCCGTCGAGGGTTTCAGGAATGTTGTCATCATAGGCTCCGAGGAAGAGTGTATCAGGCATTCGAAGACCGGACACGCCGGAGCGGTACGGCTGGAACCATGCAAGTTCGGCCTCCCTTCCCGGACCGCGAAAGAGCCTGACGATTGCGTTCTCCACCTCACTGAACACGATGCCCGCTCCGGTCAGGACACGCGCGAGCGGCCCCTCCGTCTTCGTGCTCACGTACGTAAGCGCCAGAAAGACCAGCACAATGCTCACCAAAGTCACGGAAACCGCCGTTACACGATGAAGAATTTTCATGAATGGTCCTTGGATTGAACTTCAAGATTGTCCCATGCAAATCCCCGGGGCGGTGTGCGCGCCTCCCAGGCCGCATACAACGCGCCCGAAACCATCAGAACCGACATCGATGCAAACCCCACCATCCCCCATTCCGCTTCCGTGGTCAGCATCAATGTCCCCTCCGGTGTGCTCACCAGGCGGGTAAAAAGAACGCGGAGCAGGGTCCCGGCGAACAATGTCAGCAGCACCACGTGGGGCCACGCGAGCTGAAGGAAGTTGCCATGGTGGGCTTCCTTCGCCGTGGGGATATAGGGGATCGATGCCCGGACAATTGCAGACAATGTTCCCGCAACGTACACCGGCCAACAGCCGATCTTCAGCATCAGCCCGCGCCAGTGCAAGCCCCGCTCCGTTTCCGGGTGGCAGAGCCATCGTTGCGCGAACACATACACAACCAGACCAATGCAGCCGACCGGAACCAGGGAGGTCAGGAATCCTTCAAAAGGCATGGATGCCGGTTGAACCCCCGACCACAGGTACAAATATGGTATAAAAAGATAGATCAACGTTGTGATGCCGCACAAATAGTAGGTACCGATCGTGAGATACGAAATGCGCTGGCGCCAGGTGAGTCGTGAGAAAAGCCCTGGCAACTCGGCGAAAAGAACCTCATACACTCCGCGGGACCATTTCAGCTGCTGCTTGTAAAATGACCCGAGGTCTTCGGGAACGAGTCCCCGGCTCAGGATCTCCGGAACGTACACCGACCGCCATCCTTCAGCATGGAGACGAATGGCGGTAACCAGATCCTCGGCAAGCCCGATGCCATGACCGCCGATCGATGCAAGAGCCGAACGGCGAAACGTGCAATTGGCTCCGATGGCCAGACCCGCCCCGTGTCCGAACAAGCCCATCAGGATTGGTCCATAGAACATGTACGTTTGTTCGGCGGCAGCGCGCGCAACGAACGACCGGAACTGATTATAGTACGCCTGGCTGATCTGCACAAAACCCACGCGCGCATCATCGAAATAACCAAGCACGCTGTCGAGAAGATTGGGGAAGGGAATGTGGTCAGGATCAAGCACCAGGATAAATTCCTCGTCCGTCAGTGTAAGCGCTTTGTTGATCTTACCGGCCTTGGCTCCCGGAAGCCCGACCAGCTCCAGCCAGACGGCCCCGTACCGTTCAGCGACAGCCCGAAAACGCGGATCACGAGTGTCGTCCAGGAGGTACGTCGCATGGGGATAGCGGATGCAGGCGCATGCCTCGAGGGTCTTTTCAAACATCGAAAGCGGCTCCCCGGGAGAGCTCGTGGTGAAGATGGCGACCCGGGCTCCCTCCGGCGCCGGACGGGCTGCGGGCCTGGCCACAGCGAGCATATTAAACCATCCCACGGTGATCCGGCTGATACCGTACCAGAAAGCAAGCGAGAGAAGAATGTACAAGAAGGGGTCGGCCACATGCTCGTCCCTGAACCACCAATTCACAAGACGGAGAACGGCAACGACACCGGCGGTAATCAGAGCAAGGAGGATCAGGCGGTCGCGGAAGCGGATCGGTGCAACCGATCGCATCTCCCAAAGATCACTTTTCTTCGGATCAACCGGTGAGGAACGTGTGATCATGGTGACGGACTCCCGGATCGGATCATCACTGGTAATCGGATGGGAGAAACCGATGGGAGAATTTCAGATTCACATGGGTGAACTCGTAAAAAGTGTTACTCGAATGAACTGCTTCAAGAACCAGACTCCCGGACGAAGAAACCCCGGCTGTCAGCGTCGCCTTCACGTTGAACGGATGAAAGTCCCTTTGAAAAAAAACCCTCTCAACAGAGGTTCTTTGCGGCGGTGTTGTATCGGCAACAAACGAAGGGGCGTCCTCCCGGGCGAAAACTCCATACGAACCGTTCAGCTGAAACTCCGTCGCGGAACTCAATTTGATACGCAATAAGCCGAGGAGACTGTGGACACTGAGGTTCGTCGGCGTGTAATAAGGAATATAGCTTCCCGGAAACGAGGGAGCGCCCCCAACCAGGGTAAACAGGTTCTCCTCGGCATGTTGCGCGTTGAACCCGTATCCAAAGCTGAAACGGACCGGAGCCGGACCGCTCAGCGGAATAAGAATCCATCCCGAGAGGCGCCGGAGAGTGTTGTCGTCGGGAAATCGGATAAGTTCCAGGGAAGCGCGCCCCATGCCTCCGGACGGATGATTCCATCCAAGTTCCAAACCTCCCGAAGTTGTCATGACGGGTGTGGAAAAACTTGCGCTCGTGTACAGAGAAGCAAGGCGCTCGGCAGTTGCCCGCACGACCACATGGGTCTGGAGTCTCACACCCAGGAGTCCCTTCCAGGTTAAATCCGCTTTGTCGTCGAAGGATCGGGTTACGATCCCCGCGGAGAGTTCGGTCTCAAGTGAGGAAGGGAAGAACGCCTTCCAGGTGACGTCGGCGGTGAACACCGACTTCGCAGTGTCGGACACGTTCACGAATTGAGGCTCAGCCCGGAAACGCAGGCGCTGGAGGGGGGTGAGATGGAAATCGACCTCACCGGTCAGGGTTAACCGGCGGAGCGGCTGGGTATCATCCCCGTACTGGAACCCCAGCGAAGCGGTGGAGGCAGTTGTTATCGCAATTTCATTGAGTTGGCGCCTGGCTTCCCGATTCCCGGGATCGCGTGCGAGCGCTTCAACAAAGAATTTACGCGCCGCCGTCCAATCCCCTTCCCAATAATTCATCGTTCCGAGCAACTCCAGCGCTCCGGCTGCGGACGCCTCCCGAAGGGTGAGCGGAATGAGTATCTCCCTTGCCTGATCCGATCCCCCGGTTTCAGCAAGCATGCGGGCGTATTCCAATTGCAGACCGACATTCTGCGGGGCAAGCACCATTGCTTCCTCGTATCGCAGGCGCGCTTCATCCGACCGCCCTGACCAGTAGAGAGCACGCGCGAGCAAACGCAATGCATCCGAATCTTTCGAGTGAGTTCTCAAATGCCCCGTCAGAAGTTGCATGGCCGAGTCAACCTTCCCCTCCTCGAGAAGCCTCTCTGCGGTGGGAACGGTCTCCCGGACGTCCGATTGTGCCAACAGTCGTGGCACCCAAACCAGGAAAAAACAAGAAAACAGCAGGAAGCGAAATGAAACGGAGTCAGACGTTGCGAATGAGTGGGTCACGATGGGAGCCGATTTGATTTTTCCGCGTGGAGGCGTTGGGGGAGGCTATGAAGAAATACATTGAAATGCAACAAACGGGCGGTGACAACCGTCACCGCATTTTCAACCACCGGTGCCCATACAACGAAACCCCGAAGAGTGGACGATGATGAACTCCAGCAACATCACAACTTATCCATTATCCATAGAGAAGTTCTTCGACATACCGGGCGATTGCCGGAGACGAGGTCAGTCCCGGCGAGTCCATGCCCACCAAGTTCACAACTCCCTCCAAACCCCGCTCACGCTCGTGGACGATGAGAAAGTCTTTTGGCGGTTCCCCTTCCTTTTGGATCTTCGCCCTGATGCCCGCCATATCGGGGGTGATATCCTCATCCTGAATGGCGGGAAGGATGCGACGGATGGATGCCGCGAACGCAGATCGTTTCGCTTCGGCGACGGAATAGTCAATCCACTTGTCGTGAAGGTATTCGACATCGGGACCGAACTTCAACCTCCCTCCCCAATCGAGCACGGCGTGGACCCCCAGCCCTTCGTTCAACGGTACAGGATACACGAGCCGGGAGACAAGCCGGGCCTTCGACGGTGTCACCACGAAATACGACCCCTTGGCGAAATACTGCTTATAGCCGGCCTTCTCGAGGTCGATCCCCACCATCGATGCAACACGATCTGCGTATAAACCGGCCGCGTTGATCACTTTCTCTGTCGTGAAGGAGGATCGGTGCCCATGCTCATCGACAAAAATCGTATACCCCCGGGATGACGACTCAATCCCCATCACATCGCAGTAGTGTTGCACCGTTGCCCCGTTGTTGATCGCGGCATGGTAGAAATAGTCCATCAGTCCGTGGGCGCTGATAATCCCTGTAGTCGGAGAGTAGATTGATCCAACAGTGTTGATATTCGGCTCGAGTTTCAGCGTGGCCTGCCTGTTCAGCATCTCAAGCTTGACGCCGTTCTTTAAGCCGTTCTGATAGATCGCATCGATCCGGCTCAGTTCTTCCTCGTTGGTGGCTGTGATGATCTTCGTGATTTTTTTGTGCCTGATGTCGTGCTTGCTGCAAAGAGCGTACAACTCCTCCCTCCCTTCAATACACAGGCGGGCCTTCAATGATCCCGGCGTGTAATAAATTCCCGCGTGAATCACCTCGCTGTTCCTGCTCGAGGTTTCCATGCCGTACCGTTCGTTTTTCTCCACCGCCACGAGACTCGGATGGCGTTCCGAAAGTCGCGCGGCAATCGCCAGCCCGATGACCCCGGCTCCAATAACTGTCACTTCAAAATCAGGCATGCAAGATTTCCTTGAGAGAGTAAAGGCGATCCAAAGTACCAAGAACCTCCCAGATTTCCAACC
Source organism: Bacteroidota bacterium (assembly GCA_040882165.1). Taxonomy (GTDB): domain Bacteria; phylum Bacteroidota; class Ignavibacteria; order UBA10030; family UBA10030; genus UBA6688. The sequence goes on along the minus strand of JBBEBV010000006.1, from coordinate 3,496 downwards.
CCCGAGAAGAGAATGATAAAACTTGTCGTTCGCCACGAAGGCACGAGGGCACGAAATAGAGAGCAACTCAGATTATGTTCATCAAGGAGGACCTAATCCCAGTCGGCGTCCGGAAGGAATGGACGAGCATGCTACGGGAAAAAGAGGTCGAGGAATCATCCTTCTCCTTTCTTCGTGTCTTCGTGACTTTGTGGCGTCTTACCATTTCCGACGGTCTGTGAAAGTAGGATCCGTCACGTCACATTCCGCTTGCATCACTTCTCTCCTCTGCGTATGTTGAGCGCATTCATTTTGGCAGTTCCCCCCTTTTTTCCAAGGAGTTCACCATGATCCAGGCACGATCCTTATTCCTTTGCACCCTGCTGTTCCTGCTATCGGGGTTCGGCGGTTCTATCGTTGCGCAAACGCAGACACCGGACACGACAAAGAAAGAGACTCCGAAGAAGGACGACAAATGGGATGTCTCCGCCAAACATGGCCCGACCAGCGATATTGAATTCGAGACATCCGAAGGGACCTGGATGGCCGTGGATGTGAGTCCTGACGGCCAATGGATCGCCTTCGACCTGCTTGGTGATATCTACACCATGCCAATCATAGGGGGCGAAGCAAAGGCCATCACCAGCGGAACGGCCTATGACGTGCAGCCGCGGTTCAGTCCGGACGGAAAAAAGATCTCTTTCACCAGCGACCGCGACGGGCTCGATAATCTCTGGATCATGGATGTGGACGGGAAGAATCCGAAACAGATCACAAAGGAAAAAGAGCGACAGGTCAACAATGGCATCTGGACGCCGGACGGCCAGTATCTGATCGGGCGGAAACATTACCGGAACACTCGTTCACTCGGGGCAGGCGAGATGTGGCTCTACCATACGGGCGGGGGCAACGGTCTGCAACTCACGAAACGGCGCAACTGGCAGCAGGACGCGGGCGAGCCGAACATCTCCCCCGATGGACGGTATCTCTACTGGAGCGAGGATGTTACGACCAGCGGTTTCTTCGAGTATAACAAGGACCCGCACGGGGTGATCTATGCGATCAGGCAGTTGGATCGGCAGACCGGAAAGTCCCAGACCCTGATCACCGGCGCAGGGGGCTCGGCGAGGCCGCAAATTTCTCCCGACGGCAAGACGATGGCGTTCGTTCGCCGCGTCGGTTTGAAAAGCGTTTTGTTCCTGTACGATATGGAGAGCGGAAAGCAGTCGCCGCTGTACGACCAACTCGACCACGATCAGCAGGAGGCATGGGCCGTCTTCGGCGTGTACCCGGGATTCTCGTGGACACCGGACGGAAAGAACATCGTCATCTGGGCGCAGGGAAAGATCTGGAATCTTGAGGTGAAGACGAAGACCTCCAGGGAAATCCCATTCAAAGCGACGGTCAAGCAATCGATCACGGACGCACTTCATTTCTCACGTGACGTTTCCCCGGAAAAATTCGACGTGAGGATGCTCCGCTGGGTGACGGTCTCGCCCGACCAGAAATCGGTTCTCTATGCAGCCCTCGGCAAGCTCTGGATCCGACCGCTCCCGAACGGTACACCGAAACGCATAACAATGGATGAAAAAAACCTGGAGATGTTCCCCTCCTTTTCCCCCGATGGAAAGTGGATCGTCTATACGACCTGGCACGATGCAGATTTCGGTTTCGTTTCCAAAGTGCAGGTTGACGGCCGGGGACAGGCAAGACTCACGACCGTGAAGGGGACGTACAGCGAGCCTTCCTTCTCCCGCGATGGGAAAAGGATTGTATACCGCAAGACCGGCGGCGACGGCTTGCGCGGATCACTCTACAGCAAAGAGGCGGGAGTCTATTGGATTCCTGCCGAAGGAGGGGCCCCCTCCCTGATCACCGAAGGGGGTTCGCGCCCGACGTTCAATAAGAGCGGCGACCGGATCTTCCTCACCGGCGGTGAGGGGGAGAAGACCGCATTGTATAGTATTGGGTTGAAAGGTGAAGACCGCCGGGTTCACCTCCTGTCGGAGAACGCGCAGCAGATCGTCCCGTCTCCCGACGAAGAGTGGGTGGCGCTGGTCGAACGCTTCCATGCCTATATCGCCGTATTCCCCCCCACCGGGCAAGCCGTCAATATCGGACCGGGAACAACGGATTACCCCATCAAGAAGTTAACGCGGGATGCGGGGAGCTATCTCAATTGGTCGATGGATAGCAAAAGGCTCTACTGGTCGCTCGGGCCGGAATTGTTCTCGCGAGACCTGACGAACACCTTCCCGTTTGTCCCGGGCGCGGCGGACTCGGTCCAGGAAAAGCCGGACACCGTGGGAGTGAATATTGGATTCATGGCCGATACGGATACTCCGACTGGGTCGTTGGCTCTGGTAGGGGCGACGGTGATCACCATGCGGGGGGATGAAGTATTGCAGAACGCAACGATTCTGATCGAACGGAACTGCATCAAAGCCGTCGGACCAATCGGCAGCGTTTCGATCCCCTCCAATGCACGGCGTATCGATGTCTCGGGCAAGTATGTCATGCCCGGCATGATTGATGTGCATGCCCACGGAAACTTTGAAAGCTGGTCGCCCCAGTCCCACTGGCGCTTCTATGCGAACCTGGCTTTCGGCGTCACCACCATGCACGATCCCTCGGCAAACACCGAAGGGGTCTTCTATAATTCTGAAATGCTGAAAGCGGGACTCATGACCGGACCGCGGTTGTATTCCACCGGTAGTATTCTGTACGGCGCTGAGGGCTCTTTCAAAGTCATCGTCAACAACTTCGAGGACGCCATGGCGCATCTGCGCCGTTTGAACGCCGTCGGGGCGTTCAGTGTGAAGAGCTACAACCAACCGCGGCGCGACCAGCGGCAGCAGATCGTCGAGGCGGCCCGCCGGTTGAACATGCTCGTCGTCCCCGAGGGGGGCTCGACCTTCTTCTGGAATATGACGCATGTCCTCGACGGGCATACCGGCGTGGAGCACAATCTCCCCATCACACCGCTCTATAACGATGTCGTAACGGTCATTGCGAAATCCAAAACCGGTCTCACCCCGACGCTTATCGTCAATTACGCAGGGCTTTCGGGGGAGAACTACTGGTATCAGGTGACGAATGTATGGGAGAACAAAAGGCTGATGACGTTTACACCGGCAGAAATCGTCAACTCCCGCGCCCGGCGACGGACCATGGCAAGCGAAGACGATTATTCGTACGTTGAGACATCGAAGGCTCTGAAGAGAGTTCTCGATGCCGGGGGCAGCGTTCAGTTGGGAGCCCACGGGCAATTGCAGGGGCTCGGCGCCCACTGGGAACTCTGGATGATTCAACAGGGGGGCATGACGCCCCATGAGGCCCTTCGGTCTGCCACCCTCTCCGGCGCCCAGTACTTGGGGTTTGACAAGGACCTCGGCTCCGTGGAAGCAGGCAAGTTGGCCGACCTGATTATCCTGGAGAAGAACCCTCTCGAGAACATTCGGAACAGCGAGTCTATTCAATACGTGATGGTGAATGGACGACTGTTCGATGCCTGGAC
>JBBEBV010000005.1:0-1534 GCA_040882165.1 Bacteroidota bacterium | reverse complement strand
ATCACGCCGAAACATGTCCGTATTGTGCCGGTGAGTTGTTCCAGCGGGACGACGATAACCCGGAAACCGCCCGGCACCGTCTCGAAGTGTATTTGAAACAAACAAAGCCCCTCAAGGATTTCTACCGCAAAGCCGGGCGCTTTGTCCAGATTGACGGCATGCAGGACATTGAAAACGTCCATGAGGCAATTGTCTCCATCCTGCACCGGAACAGGTTTGCCGCGCAAAACGGATCGAGGTAGAGTTCCCTTCTATGCAGCCGTTCAGGCCGAAGCCCTCCGCCGGAATATCCCCTTACGTCATTGCCCATCGGGGCATTTCCGGCAAAGCCCCCGAAAACACTCCGGCGGCATTCTCGCCGGCATGCCTCACTCCCGGCATCGATATGATCGAACTGGACGTCCGCCTCTCGAAAGAGGAGGAGGTGATCGTCCTCCACGACCGGTCGCTTCAGCGGACCACCACAGGCAACGGTCCGGCCCGAAACTACCTTGTCAGCGAGCTCAAACAGTTTGATGCAGGCTCCTGGTTCAACCCTTCGTTTTCGCAAGAGCGTATTCCCCTGCTCCGGGATGTTCTCCGGTTCGTCGATCGTCGACGATGGATCGACATCGAACTGAAGTCGGATTTCCTCCATCCTGAGCCGCCGGGCTTCCTCGAGCGCAAGGTCCTCGACGTGGTCAGGGAGCTCGGGATGCTCGACCAGGTGATGTTTTCATCGTTCAATCATGGCTTGATGGGAACCCTCCGGAAGATCGAACCCCGGGCTGTCACGGGGGTTCTTTATAATATGTACCGCGACTTCGGAAGACCTCCGTCGAAATTGGCAGGCAGGGTTGGTGCCTCTGTGATTGTTTGCTCGAAGTACGAGTTCACCGAACGCATGCTTCAAAATGCGCATCAACACGGTTTGGCCCTCTATGTGTATACCCTGAATGATCAGGTGAGCGTCCGAAAAATGATGGAATTAGGGGTCGATGGCATCCTTTCCGACAATGCGGATGAGATTGTGCCGATTGTGAGGGGGATCAAGCAGTAGAAAACGGCCTTGTTCCTCTCGGCGGATTTTCTGATATTGGAATCGACCGCTCCCATGAGCCCAAGAAATACACTAAAAACACGAAACAAAGATTTGGTGATTGAGGTCGATTCCTGAGCACATCATGGTGCCTCTCTTTATGAGGGAGACAAAAAGAACTTCATCCCAGATCCTGCAAATTCATTTGTGTAATTCGTGCCTGCGTCGATGTGTCTGTGGCGGGGACTTAAGCGGGCAAAAAAATTGACAGAGTAGTTACAATCCACCAGCGAAAAGGATACTTTGTTATGAAACGACTCGGACGGGGGATGATGTTGGGGGCTTGCATCGTAATGCTGACAGTCTCGCTGCAGGCACAGGATGATCTTGGAAAACAACTTTCGAAAGTCGCGGGATTGAACGCGAAGAACTACCTTGGATCGTTTTTGTCGGGCCTGGGGGCGGATCTCAACAGCGGGTTGTACCATTCCGCGGACCTGCATGAGGTATTGGGTT
>JBBEBV010000004.1:5796-9203 GCA_040882165.1 Bacteroidota bacterium | reverse complement strand
GCAACGCTGCGCCGGAGGAGATCTGCAATTCATGGATTCCGGAACTCGAGCGCTTCGGGGAGATCCGGTCCCAGCACCTTCTGTACAAGGAATAGAAAGGGCCTCAATCTTGGAGAAGAAGGGTGGCCACAAAAAGGCACAAGAGGCGCAAAGAAATTGTTGTGATAATTTCCAGAAATAACCAATACTGGCCACCGTACCATTATCTTTCTTTTGTGACTTTTGAGCTTTTTTGTGGCAAAAGATGTTTTTGAGATCCGGTCCCAGTACCTTCTGTACAAGGAATAGAAAGGGCCTCAATCTTGGAGAAGAAGGGTGGCCACAAAAAGGCACAAGAGGCGCAAAGAAATTGTTGTGATAATTTCCAGAAATAACCAATACTGGCCACCGTACCATTATCTTTCTTTTGTGACTTTTGAGCTTTTTTGTGGCAAAAGATTTTTTTAAATGGCTTCTTATCCTTTGAATTCGGGGATAAAGCAGAACCGCCGTTCCCGTTTTCCGGTCGCTGCACAACCACAACCCTGCGGCACACGGTATGAATTTTCAAACACTGGATTGGATCATCCTGTTCTTCTATCTCGGCTTCACGGTCTTTGTCGGACTCTGGGCCAGGAAGTATGTCGAGAATATGGAAGGGTACTTTGTCGCGGGCCGGCGCGTGAAGATTGCCCTCGGGTCGGCAACGTTGATCGCGACGGAGATCGGGATTGTCACGTTCATGTATCTTGGCGAGATCGGGTATGTCACGGGATTTTCATGCTTCATCCTGGGGATCATCGGGTTCATCGGGTTCTTTGTGATCGGCAAGACCGGCTTCATCGTCTCCGGGCTCCGCCGGCTGCGCGTGATAACCATCCCGGAATACTATGAGCTTCGGTACGGAAAGGGGGTCCGGCTCCTCGGCGGGATCGTTCTGTTCATGGCCGGCGTCCTGAACATGGGCATCTTTCTGAGGATGGATGGGATTTTCCTGACAGAGGTCATGGGATTCGGTCCGGAGGTGCTCGCCGCCGTGATGATCATGATGCTTCTCATTGTGGTCAGTTACACCGTGCTCGGAGGGATGTTCTCGGTAGTCGTCACTGATTTCATGCAGTTTGTTGTCCTCACGTTCGGTATGCTGATTGCGACGCTGTTCATCCTGAACCATGTCAGCTTTGCGGAGGCCGCAGAGGCCGTCACCCGGCAATACGGCGAGGAGGGGGTCAATCCGGTGACCAATCCACGCTTCGGATGGACATTTCTCGCCTGGTATCTCATCGCGAGCATCGGCGCATCAGCGCTCTATCAGCCGGTGGCCTCCAAGTCGTTCGCCTCCGAAAACCCTGAAGTGGGAAGGAAACTTTTTCTTGTTGCGGGATTGACGCTCTCAGGGCGCTATATGATCCCGATGTTCTGGGGGATTGCCGCACTGGCAATGTTCGGCCCCGGGATGAATCCTGCCACTGCCATGCCGAAACTCCTGGGGACTGTTGTGCCGTCCGGCTTCCTTGGACTCATGGTGGCGGGAATGCTCGCTGCCTCCATGTCCACCTACAGCGCCTACCTGCTTGCCTGGAGCTCCGTTGCCGCGAGGGATATTATCGCACCGTTGAGCAAGAACGGCCTGACGGAGAAGAGGACGGTTCTGCTGAGCAGGATCATCTCGACGACGATCGGAGTATTCATGCTGGTCTTCGGGCTCTGGTATGAGCTTCCGGCGACGGCGTTTCACTACATTACGATAACGGGGGCGATGTACGCGGCGGGGGCATTCGGTTGCGTCGCGTTTGGTCTCTATTGGAAGAGAGCAAACATCGTCGGGGCCTATGCGTCCCTCGGGTTTGGCGCGTTCGCTCCGCTCGCGTTTTTGATCCTGAGCCAGCTTCGCGATTCCATTCCCGAAAATCTGCACGTCTTGATCGACGTCAATGTGTCGGGGTTCCTCAGTTTTTTCCTTGCGGCACTTGGCATGATCCTCGGCTCCCTCGCAACACAACGATCGCATCCCCCCATCGTGCTGATCCCAAAGGAGTGACCCATGACGACCGGCACATTGATCTGGCTTTGCATTTTCGGCCTTGCCGCTCTTCTCTTTTTTGGGACGGCGTTGGTGATCATGGTCGTCGGCGCGGGCGACCTGAAGGACTTGTTGAGATTCACAGACAAAAAGGAAAAATAATAAACCGAACGGTGCTGCCGCAGGAACCCCTCCCAGCCTCTTTCCGAACAGTCCTTGTTCTTTTCGTGCCGTATTGCATCCAAACGAAGGATTCGTTTTATTAAATAAGACCGAATTGCATGCATCCGCTATGAAGCTTTACATTCTGTTTCTGGTTCTGCCATTGTTGCTCCTGGCCCCTCTCCTATACGCCCAGACCCCTCCGGACGATCTTTCCGGTATTGCCTTCATTCTCGATCCCGGGCACAGCCAGAATGAAAATGTAGGCATTTACGGCTACTCGGAAGCTTACAAGGTGTTGGATGTCGGGCTTCACCTGAGGGAATTCTTGCGCCTGTCGAACGCTGATACGGTGGCCATGACCCGAACGGATCGAAATACCGTCATCAGTGTAAATCAACGCGCCACGTTCTCACAAAATTTTCCCCATCCGAATAAGTGGTTTCACTCCATTCATAGCGATGCATCTTCCATAGGTTCGCCCGCCAACTCTATCCTGATCCTGATCCCCGATAACTGTGCCATCCTTTCCGGTAAGATTTGTCAGTCAAAATACGGAAACACAACCATCTCCATGGGGAATTGGATGTCCGACCTGATGTCCCGCACTTACAGAATTTCCACGCGAGGGGTTTATGGAGATAGAACATTCGGCACCCAGTTTGGAACGAACTATGGAAACTCGGGACTTGGGGTTTTCCAGTCGAGTGTTGTCAGCACCCTCTCCGAAGGAGGGTTCCACACCAACTCACGGCAAAATCTGCTGAACATGAACTTTGAGTCGAAACGCTCCGAGGCAAAAGCTATCTGGATGGCGATGCTCGGACACTTCGGCGTCTCCCGCCCCCCCATCAGGACTCTTCTTGGGGTGATCACTGATTTTGAGTCAGGGTCTCCGGTCAACGGCGTGACGGTAACGCTGGGGAACCGCACCTATACAACCAACACCTACCAGAACACGTTTCAACCATATGCCGGAGGGGATACGACGCTCGGAAACGGGTTCTACTATTTCGAGGGGCTGGATGCCGGGCTCCAGAGCATCACCATCTCTCACCCGCAGTTCGGCGATACCACTATGCACCTCACCGTGATCGATTCGTTCTTCACCTTTCAGGATGTGCGGCTGATCTCCACACTTCCCCCAAGGATCACCAGTGCCTTTCCCGCCCAGGGCGCGACCGGAGTTCTTCCCAATGCCACGATGCAACTTACGTTTAGCAGACCTCTCCACCGCTCGTCG
>JBBEBV010000004.1:3602-5696 GCA_040882165.1 Bacteroidota bacterium | reverse complement strand
ATACCTCCGACAACGCTGCGCTACTCCGAGGCGAACGGACGAGGGGCCATCAACATCTATTCCGCCAACGGACTCCGGTCCGGCAGAACGTATCGTGTCAGAGTGAGCGGTGTCGCAGACGTTAATGGAAACCCTATCCCGGTAACTTCTCCCATCGTTTGGGAATTTTCGGTTGCCGAAGCTGCACCCGAGTTTACCACGATTGATGATTTCAACACGGGCATTTCCTCCTGGTGGCAGCCCGGTCAAAGCACCACCCTGGGGATGGATAGCGCGACTTTCACTCACAATACCTCGTTCGAACCCCCGAAACTCATTTCCACCGCCGGAATTGCCCAATTCCGATTCTTCTGGCGCACGGGCGAGAACGACTGGCTTATTCGTGAGTACTTGAGCGGGGGTGCGCCGCGTTCGGTTTTGTGGAGAAAAGAAAAGACCAGGCTCCAGGTGTACATTCACGGCGACGCGAGTAATACCTTGTTCCGCTTTGCCGTGGATGACAGTGTCGATGTATTTCCTGGCGGCACAGTCTCCAACCATGAAGTGAGTACGTGGACCAAAGTCGATTGGGTTGGATGGCGGTTGGTGGAATGGGATCTCGAAAAGGATCCAGCCGGCACATGGCTCGGGAACGGAAAACTGGAGGGAATCCTGAGGTTTGACAGCTTCCAGATCAAATATGAGCCTGGGGCATCCCCCTCCGGTCAACTCCTGTTCGATCAACTCCAGCTTGCCGGGTCAATCGTGACCGATACCCCCCAAGTGCCGAATACGGTTCCGGAAACGTTTGCGCTCCAACAGAATTTCCCGAACCCGTTCAATCCCGAGACCCGGATTATGTACGATATCGGGTACGAGGCATTCGTCAGGCTCATCGTCGTCGATGTGCTGGGCCGCCACGTTCGAACCCTCGTTGCCACGCAACAACCCGCAGGGAGATACACCATTTCCTGGAATGGCCGTGATGAGGGGGATCGGCCGGCCTCCAGCGGCTTGTACCTCTATCGACTCCACGCAGACCAGACCGTGATCACCAGGAAAATGACCTTATTGAAGTGAGGAACCCCATGAAACGAATCGCCTTCTTCCTTGTAGCGCTTTCACTCTCACAGACTCTCCAGGGCCAGACGTTCAAGATAGAGCAGGAGATTCGGCGCCTTGAGGTTCCGGGCTTCGTCCTGGGGCCGGTTTATTCACCGGACGGGAAACACATCGCCTTCAGCGGACCGAAATATGACGGGATTTCCATCCTGGACTTGCAGTCGGGTCGCACCGAAGAAGTTTGCTCCGATCTGGGAGCGGGATGGGGACTGCGCTGGATTGATGAATGCCGGATACTCGTCCGGGCAACCCGGGAAGGATCAAACCCGCGGGAGAGGACGATGGGGGTCGAAATGATCCATATCGGCACGCACACGAAAACGGCGGTGATCCCCTTCGCCAAATCCAACCGGATTGAAGTATTTCAAAAGAATGTCAACGGGAGAATCGTCATCCGGAACGGGAATGAGGCAGGGATGTTCGACCTAATGTCCGTGAAGGCAAAACGGATTCAGAAAGCAGATGCAAGCGGTCTCTACACTGAAGCAACCATCACCGTCGGGAGCCGGATGTTCAAGACCCCGGGGGATCGAACCATCCTCGCGTTGAGCTGGTCGACGGACGGAAGCAGGGCGCTTGTAGAGGTTCTGGGTCAGCCCTCCCTGTATCTCTTCGCCGCCGGTTCCGGAACGTTTCAGCTTGCCTCCGCAACAGGGGCACGTCCATGCTGGATCAATGACGATCTGTATGTGTACGAGGAAACAACAGACGACGGCCATATGATCCTGAGCGGCGATATCTTTGTCGCGACGGTCGGAAGCAACCAGCGCAAAAACCTGACCGCTTCCTTCGGTATGATCGCACAACACCCGACCGCCACGGCGGGCGGCGCAATCGCATTCGCTGCGGAGGGGAAGCTTTACATGATGAAGCTGGACATCCCGCCATCAAGATAACGGCCGGTGGTTCGTCACTGCCCGGAAGTACGAGGTCGGAACGAAGCCGGGTTTCCAGCTTTAGTCTGCAGTCTGCCATCTGCAATCTGCAATCTGC
>JBBEBV010000004.1:1294-3502 GCA_040882165.1 Bacteroidota bacterium | reverse complement strand
ATCTGCAATCTGCAATCTGCCATCTGCCGTCTGTAATCTGTTATCCATCCTCGCTCAAACCCCGTTTTTCCCATTGCTTCCCACATTTGAAACCCCTATCTTTTCCCACACTTTTCAAAAGGAGCCTGCTTGAGACGAACGCTTCCCCTCTTCATCCTCCTCCTGGTCACGATTTCACCCCTCATTGCGCAAGTCCCCCCACAGGCGGTTACCCTTGAATTGAAGACCCCGCCGGTCATCCTTACAGGGGTGGATTTCACACTGGAGGTTGTTGCGAAGGACGCAGGAGGCAATGTCCTGACTTCGTTCAACGAATCGGCAACGGTACTGGGCATTGCGAGGATCTCGGAAGCCGGCGGGGAACCAACCAGCGTCCGGTTTTCGGATGGCGTCCTCAAGATTGACGACGCGATCATCAGCGACGCCGGGTCCCACACCATTTCAATCTCTCCCCTCCTTCCGGACGGACAAACGTCGTCCCTCCAGGGAACCGCCACCGTCCGGGTCATTCCGGGTATCCTCAGTGTGCTACCTCCCCTGCTGGCGATCGTGCTTGCCCTCGTCCTGCGGCAGGTGGTGATCTCCTTGTTTGCGGGGATCTGGCTTGGCGCCATCTTCCTCTTCGACTACAATATCATCGGCGGGATTTACCGGGTCCTGGACCATTTCATTATCAAGGCTCTCTCCGAAACGAGCCACATACAGATTATCCTCTTCAGCATGCTCTTTGGCGGAATGGTAGGCATCATCTCAAAAAACGGAGGGACGGTCGGCATTGCCAACGTGATCACCCGGTACGCCAAAACGCCCCGGGGCGGCCAACTGGCTGCGTGGGGAATGGCGTTCGTGATCTTCTTCGACGATTACGCGAATTGCCTCGTACGCGGCAACCTGATGCGCCCGATCACCGATAAACTCCGCATCTCGCGCGAGAAGCTTTCCTTCATCGTCGATGCCGGAGCGGCAACCGTTGCCAGCGTTATGATCATCTCGACATGGATCGGCTACGAAGTCGGGCTGATCGAGCAGGGGTTGAAGATGATCGGCTCCACGGAGGACGCCTACGCAGTCTTCCTTCAGACGATCCCCTATCGGTTTTATCCGATTTTCACCCTTATCCTTGTCTTCCTCGTCGGGTTCATGAACCGGGATTTCGGTCCTATGCTGGATGCGGAGCGGCGCGCACGGTCCACAGGGAAGGTTCTTCGGGACGGCGCCCAGCCTGCAACGGACCTGACGGATTCGACCGATGCCTTTACGTCCGACAAACCTCCCCGTTGGTACAACGGGCTGCTCCCGATCCTCACCATCCTGGTGGTCGGACTCTACGGCCTGTACACAACAGGGACCGCCGCCTTGGAAGCGGAAGGGGCATCCTCCTACGGCATCGGGGATATCATCAGCAAGTCGGATTCCTACGCCGCCCTGCTTTGGGCATCACTCTCCGGCTGCCTGATGGCAATCCTGCTCACCGTCGGTCAGCGACTTATGAAACTGACGGAAACGATCGATGCGTGGTTCAACGGACTGAAGTCGATGCTCCTCGCGATGTTGATCCTGACCCTGGCATGGTCCATCGGGTCGGTGACGGAAGAGCTTCACACGGCCGGATACCTCGTGCAGGTCCTGCGCGGCACCATAGCACCACAGTGGCTCCCGGTACTTGTCTTTTTGATTGCGGCCGTCGTGAGCTTTTCAACCGGAACGAGCTGGGGAACGATGGCCATCATGATGCCGCTCGTCATTCCGCTCGCCCATACACTCGGAGTCGACGCCCAACTTTCCCCCGTCGACCTGCAGATCATTCTCCACGGTGTAATCAGTTCCGTCCTTGCGGGGGCTGTCTTCGGGGATCACTGTTCCCCCATCTCGGACACCACGATCCTCAGCTCCATGGCCTCGGCGTGCGATCATATCGATCACGTCCGGACGCAATTACCCTATGCCTTGCTTGCGGCCGTGGTCGGAATGCTGGTCGGCGACATTCCGACGGCGTTCGGGATGTCTCCATGGATTTCGATCGCTCTTGGTATTGTGATCATGGTTGTTGTTCTCAGGCTCTTCGGAAAAAATCCGGAACCGCTCGCGGCGTAACGAACGAAGGAGAGGTGCTATGAACTGGTGGAAATCCATTCCGCTTCATCACAAGATCCTTGGTGGACTGATCCTGGGGGCTCTGTTCGGCGCCCTCTTCAACATCAGCAAGTA
>JBBEBV010000004.1:0-1194 GCA_040882165.1 Bacteroidota bacterium | reverse complement strand
GTCCGGACCATCGCGGTGATCATCAAACCGATCGGGACCATCTTCATCCGCCTCCTGATGTTCGTTGCCATTCCGCTGGTCCTTTCCTCCCTGATCGTTGGGGCGGCAAGTCTCGGGGATATCCGTCACGTCGGTCGGTTGGGGGGAAAGACGATGCTGTTCTATCTCTGCACGATCACCAGCGCCATCACCGTCGGACTGACCCTTGTGAACCTGATTTCTCCGGGGACCCGGCTCTCCCCGGATGCGCAGGAAAAGCTGATGATGGAGTTTCGACCCGACATCACGTCTTCCGTGCAGCCTCCCGACTTGCTTGAGATGCTCGTCCGCATCGTCCCCACAAACCCCTTCATGGCCATCTCCGGCGGGGAGATGCTCCAAATCGTGTTCTTTGCACTTATGATCGGCGTCAGTTTGACCATGATCGACACCACAAAATCGAAACCGGTGATCGATTTCTTCGACGGCCTCAGTGAAACAATGATCAAGATGGTGGGAATGATCATGAACCTGGCACCGTACGGCGTGTTTGCCCTGATTGCGGCAACGGTGGGCGAGTTCGGGTTCGACATCCTGGAGACCCTGGTGTGGTATTCAGGGACCCTGATTCTTGGACTTTTAATACAAAGCTTCCTCGTGCTCGGTCCTGCGGTCCGGATTTTCTCCGGGATCCCCTACAAGAAATTCTTTTCCGGGATGAAGGAACCGATGCTCGTCGCCTTTACCACCAGCTCAAGTGGGGCCACGCTCCCGGTGAACATGAAGGCATGCGAAAACAACCTCGGTGTTCCGAAGAAGATCACGAGCTTCGTCCTCCCCCTTGGCGCCACCATCAACATGGACGGTACCTCCATGTACCAGGCGGTCGCCACCGTATTCATCGCACAGGTCTACGGCATGGACCTGAATCTGACCCAACAGTTGACGATCCTTCTCACCGCCGTCCTCGCATCGATCGGAACAGCCCCTGTTCCGGGTGTCGGCATCGTGATGCTCATTATCGTCCTGAGGTCCGTGAACGTGCCGGAAGAGGGAATTGCGTTGATCCTCGGTGTCGACCGGCTGCTCGACATGTGCCGGACGGTCCCGAATATCCTCGGCGATGCCGCCGTCGCAACGATCATTGCAAAATCGGAAGGGGTTCTGGAACCACGGCCATAAAGTGGGAGAGCGGAGGAAAGAGCCGAACTTGCT
>JBBEBV010000003.1:0-9224 GCA_040882165.1 Bacteroidota bacterium | reverse complement strand
GCTTGCCCGACCATGCCGTTAGGGCGGGCTTGCCCGACCATGCCGTTAGGGCGGGCCGTTCAGTCGGGCGGGCGGGCATTTTGGACGGTCTCATAAACACGGACTTACCCGCGGGCGCCAAGCGCCCGGTCGAGCATGATCAATCCCGCCGGCGCATCACCAACCATCTTCAGTTGCTCGATGATATCGACCACGGTCTTCTCCTCCTCCACCTGCTCCGTGATAAACCACTGCAGCATCACCTGCGTCGCATAGTCGTTTTCCTTCATCGCGAGTTCGTACAGCGCATGGATGCTGCCCGTGACGGTCTTTTCATGCTCCAGAACCTGTTTCATGATTTCGAGCGGCGACTTGAACTTCACGGGCGGCTTCTCGATCGCCTCCAGCTCCACACGCCCTCCGCGGTCCTGCACGTACCCGTAAATCTTCATGCCGTGCCCGGTCTCCTCTTCGTACTGCTTCTTCATCCAATGACCAAACCCGGGAAAGTTGGACGCTTCAAAATGTGACGCCATGGAAAGATACAGATAAGCGGAATACAACTCACGCTTGATCTGCTGATTCAACGCACTCTGCATTTTCTTCGACAGCATGATGATGGCCCTCTCTTGTTGTGAAATTGATGTGATCCATGGTGCAAACTCGTAAACGATTTTCCATCCCCCCGCTATCGGGTGCCCAGCGCTTCAACAGGCCAGAGGCTGAGCTCCGGGATATACGTAATCAGGAGCAAGGCGATGAGCTCCAAAACAATGAAGATCAGCACTGCCCGGGTGATCGTCAGGATCGGTTTGCGGAAACGGAGGCCGGAGAGAAACAGGTTCAATCCGACCGGCGGCGTCATGTAACCGATTTCAAGGTTCGTCAGGAAGATGATGCCGAGATGAACCGGGTCGACGCCAAATTCACGGGCAATCGGAAGGATCAGCGGAACGACGACAATGATGGCCGAAAAAATATCCATCATCATCCCGACGATAATCAGGAAAGCGTTCAGGATCAGCAGGAAGGCGATCTTGCTGTCTATATGCTCCCGGACCAACTCAAAAAGCTGTTGTGGTATCTGCTGGTCAATAAGGTAGTTGGTCAGCCCAAACGCCGTCCCGAGGATCGCCATGATGGCCCCCACGAGCAGCATGCTCTCCTTCATCACCCTCGGCACATCGGTCCACAGCTTCAGATCTCTGTAGATGAAGACTTCAACAACAAACACGTAGAATGCCGTCACGGCGGCCGCCTCCGTGGCGGTGAATGCACCCCCATAAATTCCGCCGACGACAATGATGGGAAGCGGAATCTCCCAACCGGCCCCCTTCATCGCGCGGCCAAGGTTGCGCAGCGTAAAGGTGATTCTTGGGACATGGTATTTTATGCCGGTCTGGACGCTGTAGCCCGCCAGCACGCCAAGCAAAATCAGCCCCGGAACGAACCCCGCCACAAACAATTGATCAATACTGACTGCAGCGATAAGAGCATACAGGATAATCGGGAGACTCGGAGGAAACAACAACCCTATGCTGCCAGAGGCGGTGACCAACCCAAGCGAAAACTGCTCTGGATATTTTTCCTTGATCAGGATGGGGTACAACAATCCCCCCAACGCGACAATCGTCACACCGGACGCCCCGGTGAACGCCGTGAAAAACGCACAGGTGATCAGCACGACGATCGCAAGCCCACCCGGCATCCATCCGAACATGGCCTGCGCAAGGTTGACGAGCCGTTTTGGAGATTGACTCTCCGCCAGCATATAACCCGCAAACGTAAAAAGCGGAATGGCGATAAGCGGTGGGGAGTCTGCGATGCGGTACAGCTCAATGATAACGACCGAAAGGTCGATATCTGCTGAACTGAATCCATACAACGCGAGCGCTCCGATGATCGAAAAGAGGGGAGCACCCAACAGGGCAAGCGCAATAATCCCCAGGACGAAGAGCCAGACGTTCATTGGGCCTCCCCTCCCTTCAGCGCGGTACGAGCCTTGAGAACCGCACGAATGAGGAAATGAACAACGAGCAATCCGAATCCAACCGGGATGATGATCGCCGCGTACCAGGATGGAATCTCGGCATAGACGGTCGACCCGTCGAGTATCTCGTTCTTGATGAACGTCAAGGCTGCGCGGAAAAAGAGAAAAGAGATGAAGGCGGCGAAAAGATAGGAGAGGACGTTGACCCCGTGCTTGACACGTTCAGGGAGAAAGCGGGTCAATGCGTCGATGGAGATGTGGCGATCATGGCTCACCGCAAGGGCCGCCCCCAGAAAGCCGATCCAGAGAACGAGATGGCGGAGAAGAATATCGGCCCAGAGAATACCGGAGGAAAAGGCATTGCGGAGAACCACCTGCGCGAACGCGAGCACGATCATCACCGCGAGGAGAAAAACGAGAAGTCCGCCTTCAGCCTTGTTGAGAAGCGTGTCGAGCTTCTGAAGCAGCTTCATGGAACCTCTTTGGTGTTCTTCCGGAAATCGGCGAGTTGTTTCTCCACGCGGTTCAGGAAATCCTCGGAATACATTTTCCCCACGAGCATCCGCCGGGCGCGGGCGCCAGCCTCGATATACTGCTGCAGGTCCTGTTCCTGAACCTGGAGCACGGTGATGCCTCGTTTCTTCATCTCCACAACCGCCGTTTTATTATCCTCCCGGCTCTGCAGGGTGAGTTTCGACAGGTACGTCCGCCCGTTACGGATCAGGATCTCCTGCAGGTCGGCCGGAAGCGTCTCGAAGTACTTTTTGGAGATCAAGACCGCCCCTGCGGCATCGGCAAGGGGCGCATCGACCATGTATTTTACCCTTGTGTACCATTGCAGGACAGTCGCAGCATAGGGGGAGGTATAAAACGCATCGATCAGTCCGGTTTGAAGCGACGTCAACACGTTATCGAGTGAGAGGGGGATGGGGTTGATACCGAGGGTCTTGAAGGACACCTCGGCAATCGGATCCCCTTCCCAGGTCCACATTTTGATCCCTTTGAGATCGTCCGGTTTCCGGATCGGGGTATTGGTGAAGACATGGACGAATCCCACCTCTGTCCACCCCAGCAACACATATCCCGCTTCCTCAAAAGCCTTCTGGAATTCCTTGTCGAATTGTTGATAGAGAAAATCCACTTCCGGGTAATTCCGGAGGAGGAACGGTGAGTCGAGGATGCGAACCATCGGGGCAATCTCCCCCATGGCGACTCCCGTAAAGCCGCCGCTGTGGATTTGCCCGGCCCGGATCTTTCGGAGAACCACCTTCTCGTCACCCTGCGTGGCGCCGGCATAGATCCTGAATCCCAGCTTTCCCCCGCTCTCCTTCCTGATCGCAGCGTCGTATTCTTTCATCACATTCATCCATGTGCTCCCGTCCGGGGCAACGGTGGCAAACTTTATGGTATATTGTTGGGAGTACAGACTGGGGAGCAAAAGGGACGACAGCACCAGCAAGGATCGTAGTCGTTTCACGGGAACTCCGGAAAGGTGGTCGGTTCAGAATAATTCGGCGATCTTATCACGTAACAGACGCGCTTTTCGTTTTGCAACAGCATTCGGGAGGCGTGCCTCCGGCAGGATATCCAGCGGGGCATCATCCACCTTGGTTAACAATGACTCGAACAGGTCTTGTTCCAGCTGCTGTGCGGCATAGGTTTTTGCATAGAAAACATAGGTCATCAGGAATTTACCGTCGCTGGCAGCTATGGCTTTCTCAAAGTATTCCTTCGCCTTTTCCGGTTTTCCCCCCAACATGGTCGGGGTCACTGCTTCGATGGAACCGAGGAACAGATACGCCCCTCCAAAGTAGTACGTCGGGTCCTTTTCCAGCACAAACCTCATCATCGAAGTCACTTTCGCAAGGTCCGCGAGTGCGGAAACATCGTGCCGTGTCATGTTGATATAGCTTCCCCAGCCGAAGGCCGTCCAGAAGACGGCGGGGACATCCTCTCTGGAAAGTGTGTTGAGGCTCGCCCGAAACGTGTCAAGGTCCTTGTCCCATGCTTCCCGTAGCCTGGCATTCTGGTGAAGAACGCGCTGCGCAAAATCGCGTCCCCGGAGGTAAAAGATGCGGGCGCGCTCAACACTGTCATCCTCGACAAACGCGAGCGCGTAGGCGCTATATCCCTGGGAAGCGAGGAGCAAGAACTTTTTGTTTTCCGGGTCGCCTTTGATCAGGGCTTCGAGAAGCTTGAGGTTGGAGCCCATCCCCTCCTGGGCAAGCTGGAGATCGGACTCCTCATTGAACGCCTCAAAACCGTAGTCCATGATCCCGCCCATCGTCCTGATGGCAAGGATCTGGACGCAGCCTTGAAGAACAAGGGCCAGCAGAAGGAACGAAAGGTATTTTGTTGTCATCATGGGAACAGTCATACCTTTCCGGGAAGAACGGAACGGGCTGAACATCGTGTCCTTCCTCACGAAGTACCATCACAATCATATTAATTTGAGAACAAAAAAATATAGTAAAAAAAGTGGGAGTTTCCAATGTCAGCCTGAGGTCGCAGGCTCCCGGTGTTTGCGTGATCGGGGGAGCACAGCGTATTTCTCAAGTGGAGGTTCCCGCAGACTTCCTTTCCACGATCAAACAAGCAGGAAAGGGCCCGCGAACATCACGGGCCGCAGACCGCTGTGGGAGAAATTTGGTAGTGTCCTATCTTCACCATTCCGAGCAACGCAACCAAAATCAACGTCATCGTGAGCGGAGTCGAACGATGAAAGAGGCGGGCTTATTAACAGCGGGCTTGTAGCACCCTTCGACTCCGCTCAGGGTGCCTGGCCTTTTTTTTGAAAACAGGACACTACCAGAAATTTGACAGTGTTCCGAATTAAGCCTACCTTTCCCCGGTTACCGCAGCATGACTGCTGATCGATCCGTGCCATCCATGATGCACGCGCATCGAGTCTGCCAAAGGTTCTTCATGACGGTTGTCCCTCCCCCCGGGTTCCGGAACACAGTTTGACGAGAGACCATGCATATCCTTCTTGTCGAAGACGAAACGAAACTTGCCCGCTTCATACAGCGCGGCCTTGAGACCGAAGGCTTTACGGTGGAGATCGCTGCCGACGGCGCGTTGGGGGAGAAACGGGCACGGTCTGATCAATTCGACCTTATTTTGCTGGATGTCCTTCTCCCGAAAAAAGACGGATTGGAGATCCTGAAAGCGATCCGGAAAGCGGGACTCAAAACGCCGGTGCTCATGCTCACTGCGCGAAGCGAAACGCAGGACATTGTCTCCGGCCTCGATACCGGCGCTGATGATTACCTGACGAAACCGTTTGTCTTCGAAGTACTGCTTGCACGCATCCGCTCCATCCTCCGACGCGGGCATCAAAGTGAGACGCTGCTCAAAATTGCCGACCTCCGGCTTGACACCGTCAAACATAAGGCCTCCCGCAACGGAACCACGATTGACCTGACCGCCCGCGAGTATGCGCTGCTGGAGTGCCTGATGCGCAATCACCCCAAGCTGGTGACCCGCCAGCATCTGGCCAAGGAGATCTGGGGGTTCGATTTCGATCCGGGAACCAATATCGTCGACGTCTACGTCAATCACCTGCGGAAGAAAATCGACCACGGATTCGGAAAAAAACTCCTCCATACGGAGCGGGGGCAGGGATATTACATTGCGGGTGAAGAGAAGCAACGAAAAAAGCGATGACGCTGTTCCATTCCATCCGAACCAGGCTCACACTGTGGTACACTGCGCTCCTGGGGGCGGCCCTCCTCGGATTCGGAGCTACCGCCTACCTTCTGACCCGCTCCATCCTCCTGAACAACCTTGACCGCTCCCTGCGGAACGAAGTGGCTTGGGTCAACGAATTCATCGAACCGAAGGCCCGCAAAGTGCGGCTCAAACGCGCCGCCCTCCTGGAACTTCAGGAACTCAAGCGTGCAGCCACCGCCCTCTCACCGGTCGATAGCTCGGACGTCGCAACGGTGGAGACCGACCAGATCTGGAATCAAATCTACCAGCATACGCTCCTCAGTCCCCGACGGCAGTTCATTCAGATCCTCGATCGCAACGGCGACCTCCTCTACCGGTCCCCGTCGCTGGAGAATCAGACCATTGCATTTGCCGATATCCCCTACAGAACCATCAACATCGTTACCATCCGGGACGAACAGAATCGTGAACTCCGCCTCGCCTCCACCCAGAATGACTTCGTCAAGATCGTCGTGGCATACCCCCTCGCCGACCTGACCGAAGCGTTGGGAGACATTTTTTCCAACTTCGGGACCATGGCCCCCCTGGCCCTTCTCGTGTCGATCATCGGTGGCTGGTTTCTCGCGCACAAGTCCCTCAAACCGGTCGCCGCTCTGACCTCTTCCGCACGCGCGATCACTGCCCGAAACCTCAGCCAGCGGCTTCCTCGTCAGAAAGTGGATGACGAGCTTGGAAGGTTGACGGAAACGATCAACGACATGATCGGGCGGTTACAGGAATCGTTTGCGCAGATCCAGCAGTTCTCCGCCGATGCATCCCATGAACTCCGGACTCCCCTGACGATCATGCGCGGAGAGATCGAGGTCGCTCTCCGGAGCAAACGACTGACGAAATCGACCCGTGAACTTCTCATCAGTCTCCACGATGAACTGATCCGGCTTTCCTCCATCGTCGAGAGTCTCATGACCCTCGTGACATCGGAGTCCGGCCGGCTGGCGTTCCGTTTCGACAATGTCGAACTGCACCGGATGATCGAGGAAATCCTTGAGGACGCACAGATCCTCGCCGGGAGGAAGGAGATCCACATCTCCGCCGAGCAAATCGAGCCTGTGACCGTACGGGGTGATGCCGTCCGGCTGCGTCAGTTGTTTCTCAACCTGGTCGAGAATGCGATCAAGTATACTCCGAACGAAGGGACCGTTTCGATGTCGTTGCGGCAGATGAACGGAAATGCTGTGTTCCATGTCAGTGACACGGGCATCGGCATTCCGAAAAAGGATCTGAAAAAAATCTTCGACCGTTTTTATCGTGTGAAACATGATGGCCTTCCGGATGCGGGAGGAAGCGGACTCGGACTTGCCATCGCCCGGTGGATTGCCCAGGCTCACCATGGCACCATTGAAGTGAAAAGCCAGCCGCGCAAGGGGAGTACCTTCACTGTCACGTTGCCGCTCTCCTGACGGTAAGAAATGTGCTAACGCACATTTTGGTTATGCGCCTTCGGCCCTCCGACTGTGGCAGATCCTTTTGGCTTTTTCAACAGTCTGCAAACGCGCAGTCGTTTGAAAACCGGGACCCTTTCGCACGCTCAATCGTTCGCCTTGATTCTCGTCCGTTTTTTCGCTATCTAAGAACGGATTTCTCAAATCGTCCCACCAACGGTTTCCGCTGAAAGCCCGTCGTTCCGGGGATCCATCTGCCAACCTATGCGCAAGACTTATTTTTTCTCAGACGCTCACCTCGGAATCGGCACAAAGGAGGAAGATCGGGCCAAAGAGAGAGCGATCGTCCGCTTCCTGGAGAGGGTCGCTCTCGACGGCGAGCGACTGTACATCCTCGGCGACCTCTTCGATTACTGGTTTGAGTACCGAACGGTCGTCCCCAAAGGGTACTACCGCCTCTTCACCGCGCTGGCAAACCTTACGGAATCCGGTGTGAAGGTCTTCTACCTCGCCGGCAATCACGATTTCTGGATTTCGTCCTACTTTCGGGACGAACTCGGGATGGAGGTCTTCCCCGACCCGGTTGAACAAACGCTCCACGGCAAACGGTTCTATCTCCATCACGGGGACGGGTTGCTGAAGAACGATACCGGATACCGGATTCTTAAACGGGTCCTCAGAAACAAGACCAATATTGCCCTTTTCTCCCTCCTCCCCCCCGATCTCGCAACACGAATCGCGCGGGGAGCGTCGAACACCAGCCGGCATCATACGTCAAAGAAGATATTTGAGGGGAACGATATGGTGGAGTTCGCCGGAAGGAAGATCGCCGAGGGCTTTGATTTTGTTGTGATGGGACACAACCATCAATCGCTGTACCGGAACATCGGCCCCGGCGTGTATGTGAATCTTGGTGACTGGATTGACGAGCGAACCTTCGCGGTGTTCGATGGAACGACGCTGAGGCTGGAGGCGTGGGTCACGCAAGACTAAGGGATTGTCCCTCATGAGCTCCGGCACAATTCCGGAGCTTCCAAAGGCAGGATGGCAAGAAAAGACGACACAACAAAAGATCTGGACCGCTACTTCCGTGACCCGGAGTACCGCAGGTCGTTCCTGAAGCGAAGCCGCGGATTCATGCGCCGAAACGCGAGATTCTTCATCGGGAGCGGCGTGGTGCTCCTCGCCCTGCTGATCGTGTACGGCGTCTACATCGTCAGCGGACTCCCCTCCCTGGAGGAACTGGAGAACCCGAAACCGTGGCTCGCGACGAAGGTGTATTCTTCCGATGCCGCCGTCCTGGACCTGCTTGCCATCGAAAACCGGACACGGATTTCCGTCGACTCCCTCCCGCCGGGAGTGATCCACGCCCTGATCGCGACGGAGGACAAGGAATTCTACAACCATTGGGGAGTCAACCTTCCCCGGTTCGCGCGCCAGATGGTGATAAATATCGTCACATTCCGGCAGGCGGGAGCCAGCACGATCACCCAGCAACTCTCCCGCAACCTCTACAGGCTCCAGAGTCAGAACGAGACGATGTTCGACAAGATCACCCGCAAACTCCGCGAGTTTGTCACCTCCGTCCAGATCGAACGAAACTTCACGAAAAACGAGATCCTCGAACTCTACCTGAACGTGTCGTGGTTCGGACGCGGAGCCTACGGGATCGAGTCGGCCGCACAACGCTATTTCAACAAATCGGCCTCCGAACTCACACCTCCGGAATACACCTTGTTCATCGGCATGCTTCAAGGTCCCGGCTACTTCGACCCGCTCCGCAACCTCGAGCGGTCCCTGCGCCGCCGCGACGTCGTTATAGGTCAGATGATCCGCGATGGGTATATCGGCAGTGAAGAGGCGGAACAGATACGTTCCGACAGTCTGATGTTCCGGATCCTGGAACCGGACTCGCGAACCGGGATCGCTCCCCACTTTGTCGAATGGATCCGCCAACAGCTCGAGGCGCGGGCGGAGAAGTACGGATTCAATGTCCATCGTGACGGTCTTCGGGTGTACACCACGCTGGATAGCCGCATGCAGCGGCATGCGAACCGGGCCGTGGAAGAACACCTGGCTGACTTCCAGCAACGGTTCGACGAGCGGTGGGACTGGAAGAAGTACCCGGAGATTCTCCGGGG
>JBBEBV010000002.1:0-1538 GCA_040882165.1 Bacteroidota bacterium | reverse complement strand
TCATGATTTGCCCTTTTTCATTGGATTGACCAAAACAATATCCGCGGCCGGACAAGATGAGAGCAGTTATTGCAATAATCATTTGGGGTGTAACCAACTTCGTTGAACGTGTGATTGGTGTATTTGGTTGCATTTGTTGATTCTCCACAAAGTGTTGAAATGATTTGGCGCTCGTCGAAGGTGATCTTGAGAAGTACTTATCTGTCAGGCTACTATAAAATCCACTGAGTTTGACCCCATTGATTGCGAGGAGAGATGTTCCAATCGATTTTCCACGATAAAAACATTGCACAAGCCTCTCAGAAGATCAGGACAAAGTCCTTTCCATCGAAATAAAAGAAAAGAGGGTACTCGGTTGTCACACCCTCGCCATCGTCGTAGTACTGGATGATGGATCGATTTTCATCATTCTTGATACTGACGAGCCGATCACCGTGATAGTATTCGTATTGCAATCCATTTTGTAATTGCACATCGATACCGAGCAATGTACCCGGAGGAGTGTCAAACTCCTCTTGAAAGGAGTTTTTCCTGTCTGATTCAAAATCCGGGTCATACAGAGATCTCGAGTACTCTTTGAATTTAGCGGCTGAAAACTTCATGATCCCATCGAGGTCTTTTTTTTCGAGAAGGCGATGGAACTCCCTGTACTTATCGAGAATCTTCTTTTGGCTTGTGGCATCTTTGCCGATCTTTTGGGATTGAGCCCAGGCTGGCGTCGGATATCCAAGTGTGACGGTAAACGACCCGCCTTTTGAGAGAGGGGGATCGGACTCAGACGTTTTCACCTCGGCTTCTGCAAGTGTCGTGGTTGGCGCTCCTTCATCTTTCGGACCCGAAATCATAACTTTGCACAACCGGGCTGTAGGGGTCCACTGTGGATGGTTCTTTGTAGCCGAATCTACAGGCAGCATCCGAATCGTGAATGTATTCCGACCGGTGATGAGCCAGGGATTTATCAGAAATTTCGAAATGGTGAAAGAATAATCACTGCTCAAGACCGGGATGTCGTTGATGAAAAGCTCACATCCTCCACCTTGACTCTCAATGTTCACAGTATACATGGGTTTGGAATCTGTCATGTTATCCTCGTTCGCGCTGGATAGGGTACTGTGAAACATCAATACACTCAGGCATAATCCGATTTGAGAGAGTTTCATCATAGTCCTTTCCTTAACTGTTGGTCCAGATGGTTTGATGCGACTCGTGTTTCCTCTGAGGGGAGTTCGTCCTCGAACTGCCTCCATCCGATAAATATAAACGCCACTCGGCAAGCCGGAAGCATTCCAGTACTTCTGATATGAGCCAGCAGCGAGCTCTCCCTCCACCAGCGTCGCAAGGTGGCGCCCCAACACGTCGTAGATCGTTACCCGCACGAACGACTTCACCGGCCACTCCAAAACCGATCGTCGTCCCGGGATTGAACGGATTAGAGAGATCATTTTAGCTATCCGATTTACGTTCAATCCACCGGCAGTTGCCAACTCATCGCAACAGTAACAGCTTGCGCGTCTGCTGAAATTCACCCGCGATCAAGC
>JBBEBV010000001.1:7045-9356 GCA_040882165.1 Bacteroidota bacterium | reverse complement strand
GCGGGCCAGAGTCCCTTGCCCCCGGGGAGTTTTGCGCGTATCTCGAAACGGCCGTAGGTCGGACTAAACTTTCCTTTGGTGTCGAGCCGGCCACTGGTGTACTTTTTCGATCCGTACGTTCTCACCCGGCTCCGGATGCGCAGATTGCCTTGCTCGAGATATACTTCGTCCGGGAGGTAGTACTGGAGTTCATTATGCTTGCTGTGTTCGCGCAGCAGAACATTCCATTTTTCTTTGTCGATACGGGTGTTGTTGAACTCGTCTTGCCAGACGAGCCGCCAGCCTTCCGGTGTGCGGGGCTGGTCGCTTGCGGGACGACAGGACGGGAGAAGGAGAAAGAGAACAAGGGTTAAGGTGAGAGAGAGCTTCATGATTGTTCCTTTGGGGTCGATGCTCATGTTTTATCCCCGTCTTTACAAAGAACGGGGGTGTGTTCGATAAAAATCGTAGCGCAACCTGTCAGGTTGCGCTACAGGTTACCCCTTGTCTCTTACAACGCCGGGTTAAGCTATTGCATCACCCGCTTCGGATCCAGGTACAGGGTTCGCAGCCGGACATCCACGTAAAACATCTCCTCGGCAACGCGGAAGTCGTCCGGGTTCAGGCCATTCAGGTTGAGCGTCTGCGACGAAGTGGTTGGATGGATGAAGGAATAGGTTCCCTTCGCGGTCGTGACCTTCACCGGCATGGCAAATCCCTCCACATCCGCTCCCCAGCGGTGACGCAGTGTAACGTCGTCGCCGCTCTTCGTCAGCGTCAGCTCGAGCACCGGGATCTTCGATTTCTTAAAATACTGCTCGGTGAAGGTTCCGTAATCCTTCCCGGTTTTCTTGTTGATGTAGGAAAACAGATCCTCTGCCGTGACGATCGAGTGCCGGAAATCGACCGCAAGTCCCTTGATAATCTCCCACCAGAGCCTATCGTTGTCGATCACATGTCTCAGTGTGTTGAGAACGAGCTGTCCTTTATCATACATGTCCCCTGCCCCCCGCTTGTTCACGTTGTAGGTGCCCATAATCGGGTCGCGGTTCAGGACGCCGGGTTTCTTGCCGTTGACGTACTTCATCGCCTCCTCATATCCGAACAGGCATTCCACGTACACCGCCTCCGCGTACGCTCCGAAGCTTTCGTGGATCCACATGTCGGCGATGTCCTGCGAGGTGACGCTGTTTCCCCACCACTCGTGCGCGGTCTCGTGGATGATGATGAAATCGAATTTCACCCCCACCTCTGAAGAGCCGGTACCGCGGTAGCCCTGCAGGTAATTGTTGCCGTACGCCACCGCGCTCTGGTGCTCCATGCCGAGGTGGGGGGACTCCACCAGCTTGTAGCCGTCTCGTGGGAACGGATACGGTCCGAAATGTTTCTCAAAACACTCCATCATCGGCTTCACCTGTTTGAAATGTTCCTTCGCCTTCTCCAGGTTGTATGGCTTCACGTAGTAATCGAGGGTCAGTTTCTCCGCCCCGTCGAACACCTCACCGAAATACGCGAACCGGCCAATGTTTACAGTAACATTGTAACTGTTGATGGGGTAGCTGATGAACCAGTCGAAGCGTGTCCATCCGCCGGTGAGTTCCGTGGTTGCCCGCAGCCGGCCATTGGAGACATTCGTCAGTCCCGCCGGCACGGTGACGCTCAGCAGCATGCTGTCCGGTTCATCCGACTGGTGGTCCTTGTTCGGCCACCAGAGACTCGCTCCGGTTCCCTGGCAGGTGACGGCAATCCAGGGGTTTCCTTCCATATCCTTTGTCCAGGTAAATCCGCCGCTCCAGGGCGGGTTGGCCGCCACCTGCGGCGCGCCGGAGTAGTGGATTGTCACAGCTCGGGTCGCGCCTTGTTTGAGCTTCTGCGGGAAGGTGATGAAGAAGGCGTTTCCGTCGCGGGTGTATGAAAGAGTCTTTTCGTCGTCCCCTTCGATCCGGTCGATTTTCATGTTATCAAACAAATCGACCTGCATCCGGTCGAAGTCATTGACAACACGGAAAACAATCCGGTTAGAGCCGCTGATCGCGCGTGACGCGGTATCAACCTTGATGTCGAGATGATAGTAGGTGATATCGTAACAGGTCCGTTCGGGACTCATCATGCCGCGGAGGCTGTCGGCGCGCGTAAAGATGGGTGGTTGTTGTTGTGCCGGGGCATTGGAGAGGCAAAAGGCCAGCAAGAGGAGGAGCTTAAACGTGAACGGTTTCATTGTTGGTTTCTTCTTTCAATGATGGGGTAAAACATCACATAGAAAACAACAAACCCGTGATTTCCACCGTCTTTTCAGATTTCTTCGTGTTCCTTCCCCGCCCGACTGCCTGCG
>JBBEBV010000001.1:0-6945 GCA_040882165.1 Bacteroidota bacterium | reverse complement strand
GGCAGCAGGTGGGCGGGGTGTCCTTCGTGGACAAATCTTCCGATCGACTACAATCTTAACCGTACTCCAACCTTCACCGACACAAAGGTGGTGCTCTCATTCTTCGTGAACCCGATGCCGAATTTCCCCTCAAAGAAAAAATTGATATTGCTGCCGGAGGGGATATCGACGCCCGCGCCGAAGAGGAGCGCGAACGCGTTCTCGGAATCCCCGGGGAACGTGACGCTCGACTGGTCGTCCGAGACCGTGATATCACTGCTGGTGACACGAAAGAAGCCGACGGTCCCGATGAGGTAAGGAGACTCCGAATCCTCCCGCGTTATCAGGGCGTATTTGATGCCTCCGGAGAGGGTTAGGATGGAAGCAGCGCCCCCCGAGGTGTGAAGTCCTGCGTCTTCGTACCCGAGGGCTTTGAGGAATTGCTCCTCATCAAACCCAAAATAGTTATAATCGACCGAGCCCACGAGCGTCCACGCGCGCGCCACAGAATACCCGACCGCCGCACCGCCGTTAAAACCGAGAGACCAGTAATCGGCAAATGCCTGCGGCTTGGTCGGGAGCGACGCGCCCCCCGCGACCGTAAAGCTCAGTGGCGACCACTCCTGCGCAACCGTTGCAGTGGAACAAAGGATGAGAACAAATGCAACATGGCGAAGAGAACGCATGCGGGAACTCCTGGTTTGTTGTGCGGTACACGGTGCGGTGATTACGGCCTGGCCGGTATCCAAAAAGGAGCACGCTTCGCGTGCTTCATCTGTAGGCCTCCGGCCATAAAGGAGAAAAGAATTGGTTTCATTGTCAATTCGTACATTTACCTATGTGTAGAATCCCAATAAAGACGATAGTTTTAAGAGGAAAACACGGAAAAAGACCTGAAGGGTTTTCAAAACCTGTCAGGTCTAGCGCCCGCTAACCACGCCAGCCGCGCACCCATTGCGTACCGCAGATGGTGTTGTAAGGACAAGAGGGGCAATCCTTGTGCGGCGTGTCGGTTGGGCTGAAGGGGACCTTTGCGTCGAAAATTTCGTTCATCATCATACTGATGATAACCTGCTCGACCCCCCTGTAAACCTCCGCGGCGGTCTGTTCGTCATTTTCAATGCCTGCTTCGGTTTTTGGTCCGGCGTTGGGGTTGCCGAGGAAGAGGTAGAGAGGAAGGATCTCCTCGAGTTTCTTCCCGCCGGCGCGGGCTGCAAGGAGCATGTAGATCGGCAGTTGGAACGAACCGATCGCCTTGCGCCACGTCGCGCGGTCGTTCGGGTTGAGCTTGCCCGACCTGATCCGGACGCGACTGTCGTCGAAGCCCGTCTTGTAGTCAATGATGCACGTCTTCCCATCCCGGGTCTCCATCCGGTCGATGCGCCCGGTGAAGACGACCCCGCCGAGTTCCGCCTGTAGAGACACCTCCGCCCCTTCCACAATCACTTCGTGGTCCTGGAGGAGGGGGAGTTGATACGCTGCCATGAATTTCTTCAGTTGCAGGGTCACTTGCTTCTTGAAGAAGTGGGCCGGACCGATCAACTCCTCACCGTACTCTTCCCGAAAACAACGGTCAATTGTTTCATCGAGTCGCGCTTCGTCCAGGTCCCCCTGCGTAAGCCGTCTGTTCATGACCGGCTTGAAAAACTCCGCAAGGATGCGGTGGACGAGACTACCGATATCGCGATCGTCGAGATCGTCGGATGTTTCCCTTCTCTCGCGGAGCCGAAGGACATTCTGGTAATAGAACCTGATCGGGCAGGCGAGGTACGTATCGAGTTGCGAGGCGCTGAAGGTTTGCCCGCGCAGGAACTCCACCATCTCCTCCGTCTTCGGAATTGCAACCGGCAGGGTGCTGACAAGGCTGACAGAATATTTCGCGACCTGTTCAAGCTCCGCTGCCAATAACCTCCCGGCCCGGCGCTCCCTGTTCCAGATCAACTTCTGCACGAACCGGCTCTTCTCTTTCCCGCCGGACTCCGTTTCGGTGTAAAACACATGTGTTTCCTTCGCGCCGTCGACGATGAGGTTAAAGTAATACTCGGCCAATTGCTCGCGGTCCCGGTTCGTTTCGAGTCCCAGAATCTTCCGGATCGGCTGCAACAGGAGGAGGTCGTCCCCCGGTTTCGACGGAAGCACATCGTCGTTCGCGTCGAGGAGGTACACCGTGTCGAACTTCAGGTTGCGCGTTTCGAGCAGGCCGAGTACCTGGAGTCCGTGGAGCGGCGTGCCGGGGAAGGGGACCGACTGCGCGGCCACGTACTGGCGGAAGAAAGCAAAATAGCCGGCCTCGGACTCGAACCGCTTCCCGGCTAAAAGCGACCGGGAGACGCCGTCCAGCACCTCGATGAGCTGCTGCGCGTAGGGGCGGAAGAAGGGGTGCAGGTTTGCCGTGCTGGTGTCGGAGATATACGAAAGGACCCCGATCCCGTTGCGTGCAAACTCCCCCAGCGACCCGAACGCCATGAACTTCCGGATCGTGTTATCATGGATCGTTTTCAGGTGGGTTCGGAGCTGATCTGCTCCGGGAGGAGAATCCGTTCCCTGCAACGCGCGGAGGATAAAATCTGCAAGCTCGCGGTCATTCTCAAGCTCCCGGAGATCGAGGAACTGCTGGGCGCTCCGTTCCGCAAAATATTCCTCGATCGAATGGACGATGATACGTGTAAGTTCCGAACGTTTCTCAAACCGGATGTTCTTGGTGTAAGGGTGGAGGATGAAGCGGACATACGCCTGAGCCGGGAATTTACCATTGAATGAGCCGGCGACGAGCTCCATCAGGTTGTTCAGGAAGCCATAGACCGGCGTCCGCTCCAGCGGATACCCGAGCGAGATGTTGTATGCCTCCTCCTCAAGGAGCGAGAGGGGGAGATGGAGCGCGGGAAAGAGGGCTTCCGCCGAGGGGAGGACGACGGCGGTCCGTTCGTCCAATCGCTCTCCCTGCTTCAACCGTTCCTGCAACATTGTCGCCAGAGCGAGGACCTGGCCATGCGCGTCCGGCGCCTTGTAAAAGTGAACGACAGGTTCGTAGCTCGCGTCATCAGCGGATGGGAATTCCGCTTCCGGTACATCAATCGATAAATGCTCGAGCTGGCGTTTGAGTCCCATCCCGTTCTGGAAAAGGAGCGTAACGTTGTTCAGGGCATGGAGGTGGGCAACGATCCGTCGCTCGACATGGGTGAACGCGTAGAACCCGGCAAGGACGATGCGGTTATAGGATGAGAGGTCGATTTCATGGAACAGGTCCGCCACAGCCCGGTACATCATAGATCGTGTAACGAATCCACGGGCGGCCGCTTCCGCGTAGAACCGCTCATAGTACGAACCGAGGGAATGAAACTTCGGGTAATCGACAGTGGAGAGGGTTTCCCGGATCCTCCGGTCGGAGAGGTCCCCCAGGGCAACCTCCTCGAGCTCACCGAACAACCGGAGTGCGAGCGGGAGGAACGCGTCGAGAGAAAGGAACGACTGGTTCCCGAGCTTCGGCTCAAGTCCGCTGTGCACATCGTACAGAAGCGCGACGGCATCCACGGGGTCGATTGCCTGCGCCTGTGTCCCTGTCGCCTCGGCGTGCAGAAATTCGATAAAGTGATCGATGGAGAAAATGCGGGGAGGAATGATGGCGGATCCGTTCCGTTCACCAAGCGCCTTCCGGAGAAAGTGGGCCGGACGTTTTCCGGGGAAGACAACAATCGAGCGGGAATAGTCGCGTTCCTCAGGGTGCAACAACGCTGCAACCGTGTCGATCAGGGGTTCCCCCGGGCCTATGATCCTGACGGCGCTCATAGGGTCAATTCCCTTACCAGGTTCAGGTCGATGTAGGCGAGGTACCCATGCACAGTGCGTCCAGGGAACAGATTCCGGGCGATTGTCATATACCGTTGGACCTGCGTCCGGTAATCTGAATTCTCTTTGCCGGTCTTGTAGTCGATCACCGTCACGGCGTCCGGATCGACCACAAGCCGGTCGATACGGTAGAGCTCTCCCTCTTCGGTCGTGACATCCTGTTCGTTCAGAACCCTCCGTCCTTCCTTCCGCATGAAAGAGGGGGAGAGGTCGTTATGATTGAGGAGCTTCAGGACGCGTTCCTTAATGGAGAGGAGATCGAACGATGCGCGTGTATCGCCTCCGAGCGATAGCAATGCGTTCTCGATCTGGTCGTTTATCGAAGGTTCCGCGTACTCGATGCGGGCAAGGATGTTATGGACAAAGTCGCCCCGTTTCGTTTCCTCCAGTCCGATCCGGTGGCCTTCGGCCGCCTGCCGGAGTCCCCGTGTATATGGGTGCGTGAGGATCATCTCACGCTGTTCCGGCATCGCCTTTTTTTGAAAAGGTGCCTGAACTCCTTTTGTGTATCCGTCCGGAGGGAAATACCGGGAAGGAGAATCTCCCTTTGTTGCTTTCATGGAAAGGACATACAGCTCCAGCCGCGAGCGTGTGAGAGCGACATAGAGCTTGTTCAGCTCGTCCACGAGCTGGAGTGCCTTGTGCTTGTTATACACGGTCTCCAAATCCGGACTTTTTTCCGCTCCGGCTTTGGTGATGCGCAGGAGTTCAATTGCGTCATCGTGTTCTTCGATGAACATGTTTTCGGGGCGGGGGACAGCGTCGTACAGAAGAGCGATCACCACCGGGAAGCCGAGTCCTTTTGCTTTGTGGACCGTCATGACCGTGACAGCGTCCTCACCCGGTGCAACGGCGATATCCCATTTCGCATCCGCCGATTCTTCCTCTGCATGGCTCAGGAAGTCCTTCAGGTTATTCAGTCCCGTTGTCTCAAATTCCCGGATCATCTCGAGCAGCTTGACGAGAGCGGCCTCTTCCTCCGGAAACGTGTTGAACACCCGGAATTGCTTGTAGATCTCGGACACCAGATCGTACACCGGCATGTAGCCGACGATGTTGAACAAATGTTCCAGCCGCCGTTCCCACAAGTCCGGATATGCTGTGCGGAATGCGGTATACAGGGCCTGCCGTGGTCCCCCCGATGTGCGATGGCGGAAGAGGAACTCCCGCATCTCTTCCGTTCCCATTCCCCCGCCATGGAAAAGCCTGCTGAACAAGACCGAGGCAAACGCCAGGTCATCGATGGGGGAGTCGAGGAATTTCAGCAGTGAAAGGATCTCGCCGGTGATGGTGCGGGTCCGGATATCGAGACTGCTGTGCGAGAGGAAACGGATCCCCTCGGCGTTCAGCCAGCCGCTCACCGCGACAACATGATTGTTTTTTGGGGTGAGGATAGCGATGTCGCGGTACGCGTAGCCGCGCGCCCTGCATCCTTTGACAATTTCAATCAGTTTCGTCCGCTCCGGCGGGACATCCGGTTCCTCCTCCGGCGATTCGAAAAATTGCAGTTCGACGTATCCCGTTCCCTTCGCCGCGGGAAGGACATCCTGTTCGAAGGAGCGGAGTCCACTCATTTCTGCGACCACATCTCCCACCTGCCGTGGGACGATCGTATGAAAAACCTCCTTCGTGAAATCGACGATCGCTTCCGCGCTCCGGTGGTTCTGCGGAAGCGTCCGGTTGTTGCATGGCGCGGAGGGGAACGATTCTTCTCTTGTCAGAAGACGCTTCATGATCTGCCAGTCACCGCCGCGGAACGAGTAGATTGCCTGCTTCATATCCCCGACAAGGAAGAGGCTTCCATGCTTGCTGAGGCTCTCTTCGATGAGCGGACGCAAGACACTCCATTGGATCGGGTTCGTATCCTGAAACTCATCGACCAGGAAGTGGCTGATACGCTCTCCGAGTGAATAATAAATCTCCGGAACGTGCTGGCGTCGAAGGGAGGAGGCAAGCATCCTGTTCGCGTCGCCGAGGTCGATTCGGCTGCGGAGTTGTTTGACGGCTTCGATGCTCTCCAGGAGGAGGCGATGGGTCTGGAGGTACGGTTGATAGTACTGTTGTGCATATCCCAGGAAATACGGTGCAACGAGCTCCTTCGCGTGTTCCTGGAGCGCCCCGATCTTTTGTGTAATCGCTGCAGTTTCCTTTGATTTTTTCAGGACAGACTGTCCGAGCGATTTTGTTGCGAAGGCGTGGACATTTCCGGCATCCGCGTCCACAAGGATCTTCGCGTAGTTTTTCGAGATCTCGAACCCTGATTGCCGTGCAATCGTGCCGATTTCCCGGATTGTGCCGAGCAACTCCCGTTCGATCTCCTGGAACGCCGCACGTGCATCGTTCTGCGATGGGGAGTTGGAATGGAGCGCGAGCCGGCGGTACAGGTTCTTGACTTCTTTGGCAACAGCGTCGAATGGATTCCAAAGGAATTTTTGCTTGCCGGTCCGGTTTTCATTGACCAGTCCGATCAGCGCTTCAAACAACCCGCGCTGCTGCTCATCGGTTGCGAGTCGCTGGGCGAAATGGGAAAACGCTTCGTCCAGGAGTGCGTCGCTGTTGAGCACGAGGTCGAACTGCGGTGGGAGACCAAACTCGAGCGCGGAAACTTTCAACACGCGCGTCAGGAAACTGTCGATGGTCTGGACCTGAAAGTCGGAGTAACGGTCGAAAATGGTCTCAACGGTTGAAGTGGCCCGTGCCTTGAGGGCCTCCGGACTCAGGGAGACGATCTCCCGGAGTTGTGCGATGGTTTTCTCATTCCCGAACGAGGCCTCCTTGAGTGTGCCGACAATGCGCTGTTTCATCTCAAGGGCGGCGTTGTTGGTAAAGGTTGCCGCGAGGATGTTCTGGAGGTCGTTGGGACGGATGCTGTCGGAGAGCAGAAGCTGGAGCGCGCGGAGCGTCAGCGTGTGTGTCTTCCCGGACCCCGCGGATGCGGAGACAAGGGTAAAGTCGGGTAAGGCAAGGGCGCTATCGTTTGCGAGGATGGTGGGCATGGAGACGGAATATCACTGCTTTTTTCCCGCGAATCTACACGAATCCTCACGAAGGGACTGAATTCTTTACTAGTGTCGCGTCTCAGAGATACGTTGACAAAGTCTTTCGAGTTTGGCAAGGATT